>JAQULY010000192.1 GCA_028718445.1 Kiritimatiellia bacterium | reverse complement strand
GTTCCGCCCACTCCGACTTGAGGTCGCCCGGCTGATACCGGAAGACAGGCGGATGTTCGTGATCAGGCAGAGCGCCCTCCACATAATAGTATCCTTGGAGCGGCATCCGGGCGCGCTGCGCGCGTCGGCCGTTTACGAAAAGCTGTGTCCAGGGCATGCCTGCGGTCTCGACGGTTGCGCTCCAGAGGCCGCTGGCTGTCGGCCGCCATCCACCGACCAAGCTTCCGCCACTGATGGTGACGGGTTCGTCTTCGTACGCCGCATAGGTGATCCCGGCATCGTCAGTTCCCGAATCCTCGGCTGTGAACACCAGTGGCTCCGACAACCGGTATACGCCGCCGCGCACGGCGATCGTGACCGGGCCGCGCAACCGCCCTCCGGCCTTCAGCGCCCGGACGGCATCGCGCGCGCGGCGGAGAGTGACGAACGGGCCGTCCTTACCCGGCTTGGGCCGAGTGCCGGAACATGCGTCGTTGCCATTCGGAGCGACATAGAAATCATACTTGCTACTCACTAACGCGCGACCCTTTCAGTATGTTATTGCAGCGACGACATGCCCCTGCCGGCGCCTGTCAGGCGAGTATGCCGCTCACGGTTCCGGTCGTACGCAGCGGAAGCCGGTGCAGACCAAGCCGATGGCATCGGGGGGGTTGATGTGGCGGGCGGACACGCGGCTGTACCATTCGTCCCAATTGTACGACCCGCCGCGCAGCACCTTGTGGCTGCCGCGATCAGGTCCGGTTGGATTGGCCGCGAACATTGTGCGATAGGCGTTGGGGGCATACCAGTCGGCCACCCACTCCCAGACCAGGCCGGCCATATCCATGGCACCGTAGGGGCTGGCGCCGCTTGGATAGCTGCCTACGGCGGGCGTCCGATATCGCATGGCGCCGTGGGTGTTCTCCATGCTGGCGCAACGGTTTGGATCCCAGTCGTTGCCCCAGGGGTAGGTCCGGCCGTCGGTTCCGCGAGCGGCCTTCTCCCATTGCGCCTCGGTCGGGAGGGCCGCGCCGGCCCAGGCCGCGTAGGCGGCGGCATCGTGCCAACTCACGTTGATCATCGGGCGATCGTCGCCATCGGACCCCTTGGACAACGCGGGCATGGTCCGTCCGGTGGCCCCGCAAAACGCCCGGTATTGCGCGACTGTGACCGGGAACTTGTAGATCCAATATCCGTCGAGCAGGATGCGGCGCTGGGGGCTCTCGTCCGCGGCGCCTTGACCGTATGGACTGCCCATCAGGAAGTGGCCGTGGGGGATCCAGACCATCTCCGCGCCGTCCTGCCGGTTGGTGGCAATCTTGATTTGTCCCGCCGGTTCGGCAAGGTTCCCCATCACCCGCAGGGTCTGTTCCGGAAGCGCAACCTCCGCGTCGGCATCGGCCGGCAGCGGCCAGGGGACGCTGCCGATCGCCACGGAAACGCGTTTCTCGGCGAGGACCGGAGTCAGAGAAACCGTGCGGTTGCTTGCGGCAGGCGTGGTTAGTTCCACCGTCAGGCCATCGCCGCGTGCCAGCGCGATGACGACGTTACCCGCCCCGCCCCGCAACGTCAGCGTAAGGGCTTTGCCCTCGACAAAATCGAAATCCTGGACGGTCACGTCGGTCAAGGACACAGGTTTGTCGGCGACGCGTGCGACGGACGCCGTCACCGCCATCTTGCCGAGGTTGAAGACGTGTTCCGCCTCGCCCTCGCGCACGGTCAGTGTTGCCCGCGAAGGATCGGCAACGGCGAAGGACCAGGACGCCTCGAAGACCTGCGTCGCGGGGCCGATGCGTCGGCCGAGGTAGCGGCGGCGCACGCGCAGGGCGTCATCGCCCGGCTTGAGCACGAGGTCGCGACACAACTGGAAGCGCTGGCCCTGCCTCTGCAACCACTGCGGCGAGATCCAGGGCGAAGTGATCGGCAAGCCGAAGAGGCTCTGCGTGTCCGCCACCGCGTTCGACGCGGCTCCGATCCAGCGCCGATGGTAGTCATCCTCCTGCCAGCCGACGGTCGTGGTCGCGCCGGGCAGACGGTCAACATAGCCGCCTACCTGCATGGTGTCGCCCGGCGCGAGCAACTCCTTACCGGAGGCGGTGTGGACGAGGCTGTAGATCTGGCCGTTCACGGCTGGAAGCGTCTCCAGCGTAAAGTTTTCGTTGGCCAGCCTTTGGAGCTTTCCGCCGGTGCGCTGCAGAAAGCGGTAGCGGAAGTGCCACGACTCCGCGCCGGCGGCAGTGGTCTTGAGCCAGGCGTCGGCCACGCGGTCGATGCGCGCGGGGCAATCGGGGCGTCCGCCCGGCACCATCCATCGCGAGCCGTCGCGCAGGTCCAGCGTCGGGGCCGGCTGCCCCGCGCCAACCAGCAGCAACGTGTCGACCGAGGTGCCGAGGGCTTGGCGCACCCGCTCGGCATAAAGCGGGTTCTCTTCCTCGGCCGCCGCGTTCAGGGCGCCTTCCAGCAGCGCCGACATGGCGCTGAGCATCTCGTCCGGGAAAAGTTTCTGTCGGATGATGTTCTGGTAGCAGGTCCATCGAACCGTCGCGCTGGCGTAGCCGCTGGCCCGCGCGCCGCGATCGACCATCCGGTGATACTCCCAGATGAAGGGGCCCGCCTTCCCGCCGTAGTACCCGAAGATGAATTCGCGCATCAGGGCCAGCGGATCGTGCGCCGGCTTCCACAGCATCCGGGCCCACACCCACTTGCGCAGCCAGCCCCAGTTCTGCTCGCCCGCGGGCTGCTCCAGAAAGACCGACTCGATGTTGTTCTCCCGGAAGAAGCGGATGTTATCCGCCACGTTGAGGATGTTCGGCCACTCCACCGTGGCATCGGTAAAGTTGCCGGTCCAATCCCAGATCGTCACGCGGCCGGGCGCGATCTGGGGCCACCCCCGGATCGCGGCGGCGTAGTCGCGGTTATGCGGATTGTCGCGGATGGGACCGAGCTGGTCGCCGGCCGGGTAAGGCGAGAGCGAGCTGGAGACGATGTTGATCCAGAGGTTGGAGTGGGGCCGCAGGGTTTTCGGCGGCTTGAGCGTGCCGTAATAGGCGAAGGTGACGATCGGGTTCGTCGGGAATTTTGCGGCGGTCCGCTCAAGGGCACGATTGAGCAGGAGGATGTAGGGGGCCGCCTCAGACGCCTCGCGTTCGGCCAGCGCGCGACAGGCGCTGCATTCGCAGAGTCGAAAGCCGTCGCCCTGGGCTACGCTGAATATTGCCGGGAAGCCGGCGAAAGGATCGGGAGCCCCAATCAACCCTTTGCGGTCACCCCGCGCCATCCGGTCCATTTGCTCCATGAACCGGCCGGCTAACGTGTCGGCCAGTTCCTTATTCGAGGCGCACAGCGGCATGCTGGGATCCGTGCGGCGTTCGCCGTTGATCAGGGGAAACCATTCGGGATGGGCGGTGAAGTTCGTGGGGGAAATCCACGTGTAGAAATTGTGGTTGCCGATGATCCGCGGCGTCCCTGCCCGGTTCTTGATGTTGTAGAGGGGTTCCAACCCAGCCAGGGGGTGCCCGAAGGGACGGGAAAAGGAGCGGCCCAGAAATGCGGGTTCCTGGCGGTCGTCGAGGGGGCCGAGGACCAGGCCTGCGCGGACGGGGATGACCTCCGCGTCCGGCGCATAGAACCGAACGCCAAGGTGGTCGTCCAGCAGTCCGTACACGGCGTAGGTCAATCCCTGCTCCGAGCGGCCGGTCAGGTGCAGCCGGCCGTTCTCGGTGTGAATGCGGTAGCCCTGCATGGCTGCCGCCCGTCCGCCGATCCCGGGGATGACATCGGCCACCGCCAGCACCACCGCCGCATGCCCTTCCGGAACGGCGTCAGCCGACTCGACCAGAGGAAACGGTGCCCCGGCAATGCGCGACAGGTAATTTGTGAGAACGGCCGCCTGGGCGGCGTGTCCATTCGCCACGACCGCGGCGCGTGTCGCGCCGTTCTCCGCGAGCGTGACCGCGTCCGATGCCGCCCAACTCTCCGACCAGCCCGCCAGAATCAGCGCGGCGCATGCGAGACAAACATTCTTCGTATACCTGATGTTCATGATGACTCCCTACTTCAACAGCATGACTGTGCCGGCTGGCGGGAGCCAGCCCCATACGACCGTTCCGTCGCCCGCGGCGCCGGCCAGACAAGTGCCGCCGTTCGCTCTGGGGGCCGTGCCGGCGTGGCAGTCGTACACGCGCCACACGGCAATCCGTCCGCCCCCGCCAGCCGCGCTCCGGGTATCGTCCGCGCTCCCGGACCCGCCATTGGCGGACAGGACCGCGCCAGCGGTCGTGCCTGCGAACCTGTGGCACCGAACGTAGATGGAACCGCCCGAACCGCCTCCCTCGGAGTCAGAACCCGTCAGAGTCTGATCTTGGCCGTTCGCCGTCAGCGTACCATTCAGGTTCACCGTTGCGTCCGCCTCGATCCGGATCACGCCTCCACCCGCGCCTCCGAAGCTCCAGGGGCTGCCACCTCCGCCGCTGCCCGCGTGGACGGGCGCGTTGGACGACCCGTACAATGCCCCGTACACGTTGCGTGGCTGCGGGGTCGCCCCTAATGGGCATCCGGGAATTCCCATTCCGCCGTGGGATCCGCCACCCGAATAGTAAGTCTGCCAGTTTGCATGGCACCCCGCGCCCAAGCCACTCTCGCGCCAACATCCCGCGCCGTTGGCATTGAACCCGGCGTTGGTGGCAACGCTGAGATTCGACATGCGGAAGATCGGCGCCCCTCCGTTAGTTATGTCAGAACGCGGATACACCCAAGCGCCCGAGTTCAGAATCATGTCCCCCTCCACATCAACCAGGGCGCCGTATTGGTTCGTCGGATCGGTCGTGGCCGCACCGTACACATACAGAGCCCCGGAGTTCGTCAGCACAAGGTTCCCGCCTACCGTAAGCGCGGGACCAGGAATGGCCGAGTAGCGGTATAGACCCCAATCGGTGCCCGCCAAGTCCCCCCCCAGAGACAGCTTGCCGCTGTCTATCAGAACGTTGCCGGACACGTCTAGCTGCATATTTGGGGCCTCGAACCGGATGGCCGAGTTACGAATGATCAGGCTGGCCGTAGCCCAGTTGGTGACACCATGTACTGCGCCGTTGACCGAGCTGATCGTTTCACTGAACAGACTGGTGTCCGGAAAGAACAGGGTCCCGGGATCCCCATAGCTGTTGACATTGAACCCAACCGTCGGCACGGGCGCCGTCTGCGACGCGGGATTGTAGTCCACGGCTATGCGTCCGCCGCCGCCCATTCCGCCGAATCCGGCGTAAACCGTGGTGCCGATCGCCGATAGGAGTCCGTTGCTGCCGGCGAAGCGATCGCAGCGGACATAAATAGCGCCGCCGGACCCACCACTAGCGTGCGAACCGGGAACCCCCGAGTCCGCATTGATCGTGCCGTTGACTGTAACCACGCCCGAGGCCTCGATCCATACAGCTCCGCCACCGTGACTTCCCAAGCCGACGCCTGGAACACCGCCGCTGCCGGGAATACTCGGCATGTTGGTCGAATCGTAAGGCACGGTATACGAGTTGTTGTAGGCGCATCTCGTCCCGTATCCGCCGTGACTGGCACCGGGACCGTAGACTGTGAATGTCCCGCCGCCGGGCCCGTTCCCCTTCGGATTGCCCTGCGCGTAACCTTTCGCCTTGACGTCTATCGTGCCACCCGCGGCGATGGTGAGATTGTCGCAGATGATGTAAACTCGATTGGACATATCGGGGGCATTCGTGAACGGCCCCGCGCAGGTCATCACCCCGCCGTTCGTGATCAGAACGTCGTTGGCCGCGTTCAGGCAGGTGGTCCAGTTCGTGAACGTGAGTGTCTGGCTGAGCGTCAACGACAGCACGCTCACGCTGTCGGTGAGCGTGACGTTTGCGCCGGCGTTGGTGATCGCAACGTCGTCACTCGCGCCCGGCAGACTCTCACTGCCATCCCAGTTGGCAACCTCGTGCCAAATGCCCGTTGTCCCGACCCAGTACCGGGGTGCGGCTTGCGCCGGTGCCGCGACACAGGCCGCGATCATCGTTGCCGCGCCGATCCATCCCATCGTTCGCTGTATACGCATTGCGTTCATCGCAGTTTCTCCTTTTTTTGTGATTGCAGTTTTTGTGCTCCCCTGCCGGCGCCGGGAGTCGCACCCAGCAGGCCGGCATGCCGGATCACCTACTCCCACTGTGACTCGACCTTTGTCCGATACGTGCCGTCTTCCTCCGACCTCTCGTGAATCGTCAGAACACACGACCCGCCCGCGAAGGACAACCGCACCTGAACCCTGTCGAAATGAAGTGGATCGGCGGACGGTTCGACGGCTCGGACCGCCACCGCGTCCGTTGTTGCGTTGGTCGCTCCCTCAAACGGCTGGAAGAGAGTCGCATACACCGTGTGCGACACAAGGGACCGCCGCAGCAGGCCGATGCCGGACCGGACGCTGGTATGACCGGCATAGCCTTGCGCGAGGTACAGCGTCGTCCCGTCCACCGGCGCCGGCGTAAGGACCACCCCCCGTGTGAGCGGCCCAGCTTTATGGCGGAGGGTTATGCGGAAGGGCGCTGACGCAGACGCTCGGCAAATGTTGGTGAGAACCTGGTAGCCGTTCGTGGGGGTGAAGGGCGCGGCGACCGGTTCGACGGCAATCGACGTCTCCACCTCTCCGGGAAGTTGGCATACCCAGTCCACGGTGCGAGGTCGTGGCGAGGAGAACAGGTCAACCAAAGCCGCTTCGCCGCCGTCGAACACCGCTGCGACACGGACGATTCGCGTATCCGAAAAAGCGTTGACGAGCTCCGCCGCCACCACCTGGGGTGAGCCGTTTGTCTCGAACCAGAGGCACTTGCCTCCCTGCGGCGTCTGAGTCCCTTCGTCGACCAGAAGCATGTTGCGGCTGATCGAGCAGCCGTACCATGTTTGGAACAGGGGGTTGCCGTACCAGGTCGTTCCCGAACTCCAGATCTGATGGCCGCCCGCGCCGTACAACTGGAAATCCAGCCGCGTCGGATCGTTGCGCTGCGGCGTGCCCCAGCTCAGCCCCAACACGGTCTTGTTGTCGGGCTGGGAGCGCAGCATGGTCAGACCAAGCGCATCGAGCTGAGACGAGGACAGGCGCATGCTCACACCCGTGCCGGCTACAGGATCCGGGCTGTAGAATATCCGGTCTTCCTCCAGCGTCTTACCGGAACAGAAGGCCAGGTACTTGGGGTCGCGGTAGTACCGGTAAGGAATCTTGTAGTCGTACATGGCGGCGGGATACCCGACGGAACTGTGGCCGAATCCGGGCAGCGACTTGTCCGGAAAGATCTGCTTGAAAACCACGTCGTACACCGGCCGCATCCGTTCGTCGAAGTAGCGGATGTCGCAGTTCTCCAGCGTTCGGCCCATGTTGTTCAGCGCCCTGACGATGTCGCCGTGGTACGCGGGTCCTTTGACCGAGACCATGTCTTCGGTCAGTCCGTAGTGAAGCAGCACCTCGCGGTTTCCCACGCTGCTGAACAGGAGGTAGTTGATCCAGTCGGCATCCTTGGCCAGCAGCGAGATCCAGGCGCACACCTGCCAGAGCCTGGCATATCCCTCGGGATAGAAGTGGTTGTAATGGTAGAGTCGCCGTACTATTTTCAGGAAATCGTCGTTGATGCGCGCGCGCGATGCGGCGGAGAGATGCTCGCAGACGTAGTCGTACCCGAAAAGGAAGTCCTCCATTAGCCAGCAGGTGCCCAGCCAATTGTGGCCGAGTTCGAAATGAGGAATCGCGTCGGCATAGGCCAGCAGAATCGTTTCGCACCGCCGGGCGTAGCGCTCGTCGTCGGTCCACTGCCAGGCGAACCCCAGGGCATGGGACGCCGCGCCCAGCGCCTTGTGCCGTTCGTAGGCCAGCAGATGGTCGTAGAGATCGCCGGTATGTTCCTTGCCGCACTTTGTGCAGACGTAGCCGGTCGGCGGATTGGGCCGGAGAAACGCCTTGCAGTTCCCGCAGGTGTACTTCGTGGGATAGCCCGCCTGCATCCGCGGAACGGTGATGTCTTCGGTCAGCCACTTGTCGGCAAGCGCCAGCATGCCCTTTACCCAGCCGGGCATTGCCGCTTCGCCCTGTTCATTCACGGCGGCGCGGGCCCGCAGGATCTGCTCGCGGGTGTAGTTGATGACAGGTCGCGGCGTGTTCAGGACGGCCTGCATTTCGGGAGAGGTCGCCACCTCGCGCCGGATGACCTTGATGTCGTCGACACGAACCGTTACGTTGCGCGTCTGCTGGGTGCGGTTGTACAGGAAGAAACGGAGTGTTCCGAAGCGGCTTCCGCGCGCGAAGTAAGTGGAGGTGTCGCCGTCAACCCTCACCCAGCCCGGATAGACCACGTCGCAGTGCCCCTTCCAGATATTCCAAATCGCAGCCATCCAGTCGCCCGTCTTGGGCACATTCGCCTCCAGTGGGGCCACGCGATAGACGGCGTGCAGAAACGGGGCAGGACCGGGATCGATCGAGAGCGCCAGGTCCGTTAGCCCGAAATCGGGATCGCTCTCAACCTTGATCAGAAAGCTGTAGTGCAACCCCGCGGGGTCGAGTTCCGGGATCGGCAGGTTGATTCGCGCGTGCTTCTGCGGCGGAATCCCGACATCGAGCAGCCAGCAGTCGGATCCGTCGTAGCCGCCCCCGGGGAGGCGGCGGCTGGAGTTAGATAGGACGGGATCGCCCTGGTAAATCAACACGCTCGGAGGGTTCGTCTCGGCGTCGGCCTCAAAGGTCTGCTCATAGACGGATGTTGAATTCCCTCTGTCCCAGATGTGATCGCGAGTTGGCAGCGCCGCGCAGAACCCCGACGGGGCCGCTAAAATCAGCGCGGCGCCTACAAGACAAACGACCTTCGTGGGCCTGATGCGCATGCCGACTTCTCACTTCAGCAGCATGATTGTGCCGGCTGGCGGGAGCCAGCCCCAGACGACCGTTCCGTCACCCGCGGTGCCGGCCGAACAAGTGCCGCCGTTCGCGCTGGGGGCTGTGCCGGCGTAGCTGTCGTACACACGCCACACGGCAATCCGCCCGCCCCCGCCGGCCGAGCCCTGGGCTGATGTCGCGCTCCCGTTCCCGCCTTTGGCTGCGATGACTGCGCCGGCTGAAGTGCCCGAGAACCGATGGCACCGCACGTAGATGGAGCCACCGGAGCCACCTCCCTCGGAGCCAGAACCGGCATCTAGTCCGTTGGCCGTCAGCGCTCCGTTCAGGTTCACCGTTGCGTCCGCCTCGATCCGGATCACGCCTCCGCCTGCGCCTGCGTAGCTCCAGGGACTGCTGCCTCCGCCACTTCCCGCGTGGACAGGCGCATTGGACGACCCGTAAACTGCCCCGTAAACGTTGCGTGGCTGCGGGGCCGAACCTAATGGGCACCCGGGAATTCCCAGTCCGCCGTGGGATCCGCCTCCCGAACAGTAAGTATTCCAGTTTGCATGGCACCCCGCGCCCAAGCCACTCTCGCGCCAGCATCCCGCGCC
>JAQULY010000191.1 GCA_028718445.1 Kiritimatiellia bacterium | reverse complement strand
GGAGATCGTGTTTCTCCAGAACTGGATTGACGAACGCATGGTTCTTCGGGCGCTGGATGCCGATCGCCGGTTGGCCACGCTATCGTCGTCTCCAAGGCCTTTGGAAGCGAACGGCCGCTACTGGGTCGAGAACGTGCGCGAGGGGCTTTCGGAGCCGGGTACATGGTTTTTCGATGCGCGGGCCGGCCGAGTCTACTATCGTTCTCGCTCGGGGGATGACCCGGTCGACGCCGAAGTAGTGGTCCCTCGCGTGCAGACGCTGGTACATTTCGAAGGCGATGAGAAAGCGCCTGTGTCGAACGTGACGCTACGCGGACTGACGTTCCAACACACGGCCTGGGTGCTGCCCGCCGACGGTTATGTCGATCCTCAGGCGGCCAATACGAAGCCGGCGGCCGTCATGGCACGCGGAGCGGTGCGCTGCCAGGTGGCCGAATGCCGTTTCGAGCGTCTGGGCGGGTATGCCGTCGAATTTGGCGCGGCGTGCCATGCAAACCGGATCACGCGATGCGAGGTGTCAGACGCCGGAGGCGGGGGTGTCAAGATCGGCGTGTGCAAGCATGGCTGCGACATTGCCGACCCGGCGGTCAGCAGCGGCAACGTGGTGGAAGACTGCCACATTCATGGCATCGGGCGTGTGTATCCCGCGGCCGTGGGCGTCTTGATCGGGCATAGCCGCGGCAACCGCGTGGCGCACAACCATATCCACGACACGTATTACACCGGAGTGTCGCTGGGCTGGACATGGGGCTACGGTCGGTCGTATGCCCGCGACAATGTCGTCGAGTTCAACCACATCCATCACATCGGCCAAGGCATGCTAAGCGACATGGGCGGCATCTACACGTTGGGGACTCAGCCCGGCACGGTGCTGCGCAACAACCTGATCCACGATGTCAGCCGGCAACCCAAGGGCTATGGAGGATGGGGAATTTACACCGACGAAGGCAGCGCCGGTATACTGATCGAGAACAATGTCGTCTACCGCTGCGAAAGCGGCGGTTTTCACCAGCACTATGGGCGGGAAAATTTGCTGCGCAACAACATCTTCGCGTGGGCGCAGGAAGGCCAAATGGTGCGTACGCGGGAAGAAGCCCATGTGAGCTTCACCCTTGAACGGAACCTGATCCTGTGCGATGGCGAGTCCCCCTTGGCCGGAGCATGGTCGAACGGCCGCTTCGTTTCGGACTATAATCTTTTCTTCTTGAAGGATCAGAACGCATTCCACGCCGCCACGATCAACGTGGGCATCAAGCCCTTTCCCCATGGCTTCCTGCAGGCGTCACGGGCGGATGACGCCGTAACCATCGAGATTGGCGAGTCAAGGGAGAAACCGGATGTCGGCGGGTTGCGCTTGCCGCGATTGCCTGGAGGCACAATCGAACCGGCGGAGGCTTTGTGGGCTGACGCCACGCGGCTGCCGCCCATGGCCGCGTTCTCCGGTGCCGTAGTGCCGATGACCGAGACGGATATCCGGCTGCTGCGGAATGAGCAGACATTGTTTGTCAGGGCCGAATGCCTGCACAGCCGGGTTGAGGATCGCGACACCCAGCTACGCGCCACACGCCGGGAAACCATCGAGGTGCTGCTGCGGCCGGACCGCACGAAAACCGCCGTCATCCAATTCATTGTGTTCTCGGATGGGGAGCGGCGAACCCACTATTATGCCTGCGGCCCGCAGACCGGCCTGGCTTGGATGGGTTCGGCTTCGAGGACGACGACCGGATGGACCGCGAGGTTGAGTCTTCCGATTCAGGACATCATTTCGGTTTGCGGCGGCAGCACGTCGGCGTGGAGTATTTTTGTGGGCCGTTGCGCCATGCCGCCGGCGGTATCCTTTGCCGACTGGCAGGCCTTGGGCCACGACACACACTCAGTCCTGACCGACCCCATGTTTGCCGACGCCGACGCGGAGGACTGGCGCCTGCGCGACGACTCTCCCGCATTAGCGATCGGATTCCGCCCCATAGATCTCGACGACGTAGGCCCGCGGCAAAAAAGTACTTAACGCCCCGGGAGAATGACAGCGCTTGGCACATGTGCGCACACACGCACACATAGAGAAGTCATAGTCACAGACCTGGCCGAAAGGTTTCCCCAATGAAACGCCACATCATAGCTATCGCATCCGGGTTCTGCTTTCTGTTCTCAGCCTTCCTCTCTCCCGTCCGGTCGGGGCAGTCGGGGACGGCGAACACTGCCGCTCTGACCAGCGGTCTCTTGTTCTATCAAGGCTTTGACGCGCATGGAACCGCCTACCTTCAGGGCGGTCTCGCGCACCGGTTTGCACTCGATCCGTCTTTCGCGATCGAGGGCAAATACGGAAGGGGGTATGGTTTCGAGCCGCCGTACGCGAATCTGCTGCGTCCGGACCAGGCCTGTCCGGCCGCCGGGGCGCCCGGTTTCACCGCGGGGGAAGGCGTAAACCTGCGCGTGGACGCAAAGCGCCGCTTTGGCGCATCGGCGGTCATGACCGCCGCAGGGCCCACGGGAACGCTCTGGGCCACGACGCCCGTGGCGCTCACGAACGTGCCCAGTCCGAATTGCGGCATCAAGGCCTTTCTCGGTTCTGTTTATGTCCGCGTCTCGACGCCGGGCGTGAAGGTTCGGCTGGAAGTGACGGACGAAATCGAGACGAACGACTGGCGCGGTCCCATCCAGGCGGCAAACGAAGCGGCACTGAAGAAGGACGCAAAGGCCAAAGTCACGGAGCCGGTGGCGACGCAGTCACGGTCTTCCGAGATTACGCTGACTGGCGGCTGGCAACGCGTTGTGGCGCGGCTTGACGTGGACGCGCGGCGTCCAGTCCAGCGCCTGGCGCTTCGTCTTGCGCTCGTCGAGCCGTCGTCGGCCGAGGTGGAAGCCGCCGCCCTTCAACTGGAGCAATGTCACAGGTACCCGCACTACCGCAGCCACGCGGGCCCCTGGCTTCCGGGCGGCAAGACGCACGATGGCAACGCGCTGGGGATGCCGCTGGATCATATCGGGCTCAGCGGCGCTGCCGGCACGCTGGCGTGCTGGGTCCGCTTGCCGGCGCCGGAAGGCGGCGGAACGCGCGGTGGCACGCTCATGGCGCTCGGCGGCGGTTGGTGGGCCCCGGTTTGGCTGCTCTCCACCCGTAACGTGTGCCTTGGCGATGCGGGACGCGAGAGCTACAAGGCCGGCCGAAGCACGCTCGCATATCCTAACGCAGCGCAGACGATCATGGCCGACGGCGCGTGGCATCACTTGGCCGCGACGTGGGAAAAGGACGTCTGCACCCTTTATCTGGACGGAACGCAGATCGTCAGCGCCGTTTACTTCGCGACCGAGCCTCGGGAGAATGCCCCCCTGACGATTGGCGCCAGCACGCTGGAGCACGACCATAGCGCCGCATTCGTGGACGAGATGGCGGTGTGGGGTCGCGCCCTGTCCGGGGCGGAACTCGGGCAACTGGCGAAGGCGGACCATGCGTTGGCAACGGAACTGCCGCGCGTCCTGCTCGAACGGCCGCCGCGGCTGGTGTTCCACCGGGGCGAAGAGCGGGCCGAGTTTCCGCTGGCCGTGATGCCGCTCCACGGAACGGACCGGCCGGTCAAGGCGTTGCTCGACATTCCGGACCTGCGCGTCTCGCAGTTGTTGAAGCTCAGGACCGATGTCACGAAACGGGTTGCGATCAGACCGTGGCGGGCGACCCCCGGTCGGTACCCGTTCCGGCTCGCCTCGGACGACGGCGCTTTCGCCACGCGCGGCGAGGTGGAAATAGTGCCGGCTGTGCCCACAACGGATTTTGTCCTACGCGGTTGGGAAAGCGGTCCGCAGGTTGGCGCGAGCGGCGGCACGGCGGAGTTGATCGACGTGGGCGGACTGGAGTCGGTTCTGCGGCGTAGCATGCTGGCCGACTTGCGGTTCGATGCACGGGAATCGCATCCGCTGGAGCCCGCGCGCCGTGCGGCGACTCTGGCCGCGGCCCACGCCGTCGGCCGCGGCGCAGCCGTCTATCCTCACGTCGCGATGAGCCTCATCAACACCGAGGTCGGCATCGGAGCCCCGCCGCTCGCCCCGTGGTTCATGGAATGGATGCAGAAGGAAACCGGGCTCGAGGCCATTCCGGCGAACGTGGTACCGAGTCCCCTGCTCATTCCCTATATTCCGACAAATGTCCTGCCGGCACTGATTGGGGAGGACGAACCAGCCTACCGGTTCGCGCACTGGCTGGTGCGCGAAGGCAAGGGTTGGCCCACACTGAACGGTGAAATCGCCGAAGCCATGCGCGCGGAGGGGCTGCGAGCGACGCGGTTCTACACCGACCAGCCGCTGACCGTGACCGACGCCGCAGGCCTGGACATGCTCGATTACTGGGAGTACCCGCATGTCCCGTCCGGACTGGTCGCCCAGTGGAATCGCGTGTGCAACATCGCCAGGCTGTCCGGCAAGCCGATGATGCTGACGGCGGGAACCATCTTCTGGGATCCCTGGCCGTTCAGCGTATCGAACAAAACCGCGGCTTTGTCGCCCGATATGCTACGGGAGTATCTGTGGGTTACCGTCGCGCAGCCGTTAGACCACATGGGTATTTATGACATCGCCGGCAGGAGCCTCTTCAAGTTGCCGGGCTTTGATGAGGCGCTGCGCGACACGCTGTCCGCCGTCTACCCGATCGGCCTGCTCACCGGCGGGTTGCCCGCGGGACCGCGGCCGGTCGCATACCTGTGGACCGAGGGCCAGTGGTGGCAGGGACCCGGCGACAACGCCTGGATTGAGTTCTGGTTCAATCGCAAGGCCACGCGTGCGCTCGCCGAAGCCCGGCTGCGCTTCGATTGGATCGGCGACGACCATGTCGCCGCCGGCTGGCTCAAGCGCTACGAAACCGCGATCGTGCCGGGAGCGTGGCGCATTCCCGAACGAGTCCACAAGGCTCTGGTCGCGTACGCGCAGGACGGCGGCGAGGTAGTTCTCGACAAGTTCTGCCGCGCCGAAGTCCCGCACGCCACGATTCTTGAAATGCCCAATCGCGGGCCTCAGCAGGCGTCCGCGGAGATTCTCCAGAAGTGGGTCAGGGAGCGCCTGGAACGGCATCCCGACGTGCTGCGGGTCCGGGCGGAGGACGAGGCCTGGGTGTTTGACAAAGTGGATGGAGCGGCACGCTTCATCTTCGTGGTGAATGACCGGATGCGGCCGGGAGTGCTTGGCATCGAACACAAGTTTGAGCACAACCTGGGCGCGAGCACCGGGCCAGTGCGCGACCGGGGGGAGGCCCAGACCGTGCGGCTGACCTTCCCGCGGCCGGAGGGAGCGGTCGTCTACGATGTGCGGCAACGCCACCGGCTTGAGGTCGCCGGCGGGGAAGTGGACCTGAACCTGCCTGCCGGAGAAGCTGCGGTCCTGGCGGTCGTGCCGGAAGAAATCGCGGCCGTGGAGGTCGACGTGCCCAGGTCCATCCGAGCCGGGAGTGAGTCCCGTATGCGAATCAGTGCCGTCACCCGGTCCGGCCGGCCGGCCGGGCATCGCGAGCTGGTCGAAATCAGTGTCCTCGACGCTGCCGGGCGGAAGGGCGATCTGCCGCGTTTCCAGCGTCTGGTGCACGGCAGGGCGGAGCTGCCGCTGCGTCTCCCCTTGACCACGCCCCCCGGCCAACTGAGGATCGAGGTGACCGAATGTCTTTCCGGTTGCCGCACCGTCCTCACTGTGGACGTTCTGCCGTAGAGCCGCGACAATTTCTGATGCCGCGCGGAAATGAAGGCAGACGGTCCTGTTCGTTCCGGATCACCTGACGACAGGCCGGAACGGCGCCGCTCACATCGCATGGCGCCGCAAGAGACTCCACTACATGAGCAAGAGTGTCCACCACAGCACCCTTGCGGCGAGCGTCTTCCGTGAGCAACCATAGACGCAACAGGAAACCGGGCCGGGGCCGTCGCAGGGCAAGGCCAAGTGGTTTCCGGAACGACATGGCGGGGCAAACGGGAAGGACAGGTCATGAAATCGAGAAGAAACCATCGCGGAGTGACGTGCTTGGTGTTGGCGGTTGCGCTTGGCACGGGGACGGGACTCGCGGACACCGTGGCTTGGTGGCGATTCGAGCCGGGGTCCTTGACAACGGATTCCTCGGGTAACGGCAACACGCTCTCAACTTCGGGCGCAATCGTGACCAATGACGTGCCGCTGAATGCCGTCGGCAATACCGCCGGCAGCGCTTACTTCAATGGATCGGCGTTTGCCAAGACCATCGGCACACTGAATCTCAGCGGCTTCACAAACGTGACTGTGGAGTGGTTCATGAAGCCGAAGAAAGCCACGGGCACGGCCATCGTCTGGGAGCAGTCCGCGAATGCGGGCGGCCTGACGGGCGCCATGGGCGCCTTCATGAACAACCTGGCCAACGGGAAGCTCGATCTCCTTCAGAAGCTCAATACGCGCGTGCTCTGGAACAGCTTCACGCCGATCGATGGAACGGACGGCAAGTGGCATCACTATGCCGTCTCTCTCGACACGACGCAGTCGTACACCAATGCGAACGCTATGAAGGTGTACGTGGACGGCGCGCACCTGGGAGGCTCGTACTTCGGCAGCGGCGGCGAGGGCGTCCCGGCGTCTCTGGTCAACCAGGTCCTCAACATCGGCATGCGCGACGGCGCACAGTATCCCTTCGTCGGCTTCATTGACGAGTTACGGGTATCCTCCCGTCTCCTTTCGCCGACCGAGTTCCTGCTCAAGCCTTGCAGCGCACACTGGAAGTTCGAGCCCGGAGCGTTGACGGCCGATTCGTCCGGATGGGGAAACTCTCTGACCAATGTCGGCGTCATTGCCACCAACGACGTTCCTTCCCGGGTCCGCGGCGGCAGCGCCGGCAGCGCCTACTTCAATGGATCGGCCTTTGCCAAAACCATCAACACGTTGAATGTCGGTGCCTTTACGAACATCACCGTGGAGTGGTACATGAAGCCTAAGCAGGCGACCGCCACTGCCATTGTCTGGGAGCAGTCCGACGACCCAGGCGCCGTCGCCGGCGCGCTGGCGAGCTATATCAACAACAACGGCGCCGGCACGGTGACGGCCATGCAGGATATTGGCCCCCGCGTGCTTTGGACATACCCAGCGGTTCCGGACGGCACCGCGAATGGCGCCTGGCATCACTACGCCATGACGGTGGACACGACGCAGACCCACACTAATCTCACGGCACTCAAGCTCTATGTGGACGGCGTGGATCAGGGAGGACAGGTCTACAATGTCGCTACAACCGGAGGTGTCGTGACGCTGGTCAACCAAGTCTTCAACATCGGCATGCGCAACGGCACGGAGTATCCCTTTGCCGGCTTCATAGACGAGATACGCGTGACCGGTGCGCTGCTCTCGCCGGATCTGTTTCTCAACGCACCCCCACAGGGCACGGTGGTTTTGCTTCGGTGAGGCAGTCGCGCGTCAGGTAGCGCCGCGCCTGGGCACTCCGAAGCTTCTGCGCCGGACAAGTATCCTTGACGCAGTCTCCACTCTGCCTTACTATCGTAATCGTGCAGTAAGGAGATTGTGTCCATGTATCGAAAGATCAGAATGACATCCAAACGGCAGGCGACTTTTCCGGCAGCCGTATGCGAATCGCTGTCGGTCTATCCGGGGGACACGCTGACTCTGAGGGACGTGCATATCAAGGGCAGGAAGGTGTGGGTTCTCGAACCCCACCCCACCGAAGGCGCTTTCCCCTGGATGGGGGCGCTACGCGCGTATGCGGAAGGAAAAGGAACGCATGCCATGCCGGAGATTCGCGCGACCATTGCCCGCAGGCGGGGAACTGGCCAATGAAGACAACCGTCGGCATAGACACCTGCGTGGTCTTGCGCCTGCTCATGGGTGTGCCTGCGGACCAGGCCAGCCGGGCCTACCGGTTTTTTTCAGACTGTATGCGGAACGGCGTAGTCCTGCTGGTTGATGACCTTGTCGTAACGGAGGTCTACCACGCATTGCTCTATTTCTATGGTGTACCCAAGGGTCGAGCCCTCGACACATTGCGGGCGTTTCTGGCAACGCCAGGCGTTCGGTGTCAGGGCAACGCCCCCGATGTGCTGGCTTCCTATCATGGCACGGGAGCGGGACTGGCCGACCGTTTGATACTGGCGGACCTGCGCGAACAGGCCAACCATCTGGTCTCTTTTGACAGGGACTTCTGCCGTCTGCCCGGTGTCCGCGCGCTTTGAGAAGGCCGTTCTACTTCTCTTCGCCCGTGTGCTCGATCTTCTCAACCATCTCGACATCATCGGCGCTGACGTGGCCAATGACCCGGCCGTCGTCCAGATCGTCGACCACCCGGTCCTTAGCCGCCAGCCGCTTGAACAAGAGCCGCAGATCCCAGGTGCCGCCAATCGTGAACCAGACCGTCGACACCGCCGCAATGATGCCCGCGATGATCAGGTAGGTCAGCTTGAACCAGTGCGCCCACCAGAGGTTCGGCCACGGCGATATCATGTTCCAGACGATCAGCACCAGGAAGCTGCCGAAGCCCCAGCCAACCGAGTAGATGAAGACGGACCAGGCCAGAGCGCGGTCGCCACGCGTGTACTCGGAGTCTATGCCCACCAGTTTGCTCAACGCGTTCCTGAAGGTCAGCGGCGCCCGGACAAATACCCTGTCCCCCGGCCGCGTGTACTTGCCGCGATGCAGCATTCGCTCCAAATTGAAGGCCTGCCGGCACGTCAGGAGCGATATTCCGACATACAGACTGACACTGATGATCAGGATCAGGAAACTCAGCTCCTGGGAATTGATCGGGAACGCATCCGGCGTGACGCGCCAAAGGATAAAGGGTTCGAACGGCTTCGAGGCCCCCTCGACGATCCTCTTGACCGCCGGCAGGTAGCCATGCGACTCCAGCCAGGGGTAGATATGCGGCACCCAGGTTTTTTGCGCCACGAACCCGCTCAAGGCCACCGCCGCGCCGGAGACCAGGGAGGCGAAGGCCCCGGCCGTGGTTCCGCGCCGCCAATACAAGCCGCAGGTGATGACCACGCCCGCGCCCGCCCACAGGGCACCCGTGATCATGAAGAACATCATGATGAAATCGATCTGCGAAAACCAGAAGGAAAAGACGAAGGAAAATAGCGCCACACCGACCATCGCGAGCCTGAGGAGCTGCAATTGCCGCCGCGGCGTCAAGGGACGCCCGCCGCGCAGGGGCACGACAATGTCCTGAATGAGGATGCTGCCCCACGAGTGGATGTAGGTGGTATCAGTGCTGATCATGAGAAAGATACACAACGCGCAGAACACGCCCATCACGCCCACCGGCATGATGTGCCGCAATGCCATCGGCACGCGCATCTGGCCGAAAATGGCGCCGAAGGTCTGCGCCACGGCGGAGTTCTCCGACGCGATCGCCTGCTTCACCACATCGCGCACCTGCCCCTTGCTGGCCGCGTCGGGTTCGCCGGCGCGAGCCCGCCACGATTCGGACGCGACGCCGGTCTGGATGTT
>JAQULY010000190.1 GCA_028718445.1 Kiritimatiellia bacterium | reverse complement strand
TCTAAAATCCGCCTTCCTTCCATCCTATTCCCATTTGACAACCGCGCCGATAATCGACGCATCGCCTTTGTTGATGCGCTCGAACAGCGCCGGCGCCTCGGCACTGGCGATGCGATGCGTGACCGTCTTCTCCCACTTCAACGCGCCCATGGCCATGTTTTTGACCACCGCGCGCTGGCACAAGGGGCCGCCCTCGCCGCAGGGAAAAACCATGGTCAGTTGCTGGGCATGGGCCGGCAGGAAATGCAGGGATACGGGCGCCGCTCCATAATTTCCCTGCCACACGAACTTTCCCCGAAAGCGGCATAAAGCGATGGCCGGATCAATGCAAGCCGACAAGCCCGTGCATTCGAACACGACATCCGCCCCATCCGGCGCCAGCTTCTTCACCTCGGCCGCCACATCCTGCTTTCCGCCATCGATCAAATAGTCCGCGCCCATTTCCTTTGCCATGGCCAGGGCTTTGGGGTTCTTGTCTACCGCGATCACCACGCACCCCCGGTGCGCGCAGGCGGCAGTGACGCCAAGCCCGATCAGGCCGGTTCCGTATACCACCACCTTCTCCCCCATGCGCGGGTTGGCCATATCGGATCCGAGAAGGCCAACCGCGGGCATCACGAAAAAACACGCCGTTTCCATGGCGGCTCCCGGAGGAAGCGGCGCGATCAGTTGGGGATCTTCCGTTACGACGGCATGGGAACTGTGCCCGCCGCAGACGCAGGAGACTTTGGTTCCACTTTCCAATGCCATCTCGCATCTGTTGCCATAGTAATAAACCCGATCGCCCGGCTTCAGCGTCTTGACGGCCGAACCCGCTTTCTGGACGATGCCGGTTGCCATATACCCGGTGCACAGGGGATACGGCCCCCAGGATATCTTGTTCCGGATCAACGCGAATTCGGTGCCGATGCTGACCCCCGAGTAATGCGTCTTCACCTGAACCTGATTCGGACCAGGCTCCCGGATCGTGACGGACTCCAGGGAGAAGCGTTGTTTGCTGTCGGTGACTAAGGCCGTGGATTTCATGTATGCGGTTCCTCATGTAAGCTGATGAGCGCCTTGGGAGCTTTCCGCGCGCGCACGTGGGCCAGCGCTTCGCCGATGGCCGACAGGGGGAAGGGGTTATCCACGTCATACCAGCAGCCGGCGTTCAGCTTTCCCCTCAACACGAACTCCGATACATCCTGATGCGTTTCGGCCTCGTCATACCGGCACGGGTGCACGATGAATTCCGCCCGCGCCTTGAATGGATCGATCGTCAACTTGCCCATGTCGTCGATTCCGTACGTGCCGTAGCGGGCTCCAGCCTTGAGATTGGGCAGCACCCAGTCCGATACGCCTTGACGCCCCACGGCGTCGATAGCGAACTCAAAACCTCCAGGGCAAACTTGGCTCAAAGACTGGGCCGGTTCCGCCGCTTTGTAGTCCACGTAGGCGCTGACCCCCAGACGGCCCGCCGTGGATTCCATCGCCGTGGCGCCGACCATAACCACGCTTGCCGCGCCTAGATTGACCGCATGAGCCGCAAAGGAAAGTCCATTCCCTCCCGAGCCAACCACGAGAACGGATGCCCCGGAAAGAGATCCCATGCGCTTCATGCAGGACAAGGTTTCCCGCCAGGTGGTGAACATCGGCGCCACTTTGGGATTCACGCTCGGAGGCACGATCTGATTGACGCGAAAGCCCATCCACTGCTCCGGCGGCAGACCATCCGCGCACATGGCCCAATGATCGCGGGCCACTCCGAATTCCGCATACCCGCCCCAGGTGACGCTGAGTCCGCCCATTGCCGGCATGCCGCACCGCGTGACCAGATCGCCGACCCGGAAATTCCTCACCTTGCTTCCCACCTTGACCACCCGTCCGACCGACTCATGCCCGGGCACGGTCGGCAATGGTCCGGCATAGGGGAATTTCCCATCCAGCATGTGCAGATCCGTGCCCGTGCAGGTTGCGCCGTACAGCAGTTCGCACAAAGCCTCATAGTCCCCAGGCAGGGGTTCGGGAACCTCACGTACTTCAATGCTCCCAAATCGTTCAATCACGGCCGCTTTCATTCGTCGCCAAACATCTCCTCAACGTGACGGTTTTGACTATAATGGGTGAACAAGTGTTGTCACAATGGGGTAGTTGTGAGATTACTATGACGAAAATGATATCCGACAGAAACGAGTGGTTGCTGCGCGTGTCGCCCTGTCCCCGCCTTCCGCCGGCTGGAAACCCGCAAGGGTTCAGCAATCATTCGGAGCATGCGCAGTCCTGGACCGAACCGACCCGGGTGATCTACGACTACGAACTGGTGCTGTTCAGTCAGGGAACCATGCGCGTGGAAGTCGAGGGCAAGTCCTATGCTTGTCCGGCGGACACCTTCATCATCATCCCTCCCGGCATGAAGCATACGAGCTGGAATATCGGCAGCGGCAAGGGGCATCGGCACTGGACGCACTTCGAGTGGGACTACCGGGGCCCATACGGAAACACGCCGCTCAGCACCTATCACCCGGCCAAGGCGGATGCCTCTCTATATCGAACGGCGCCAGCTTTTGTGCCTCCCGGCGTGCTGCACGGAAAGATCTCGTCGCCCCAACGGGCTTACGATCTGCATGAGCGCATCCGTTCCCTGCACCATGTCGGCGGGGAACATGAGAAGCTGGCCAGTCGCGCCCTGTTGCTGGAGCTGCTGATCCATCTGCTGTATCGCCCGGAAGAACCTGGCGCTCCGAAAGGCAACCGGTCCTGGCTGATGCACCGCGTGCGAGAGCGGCTGAAGGATGCGGTGGAGTCCGGTGCCCCCATGCCTCCGATCACCGTCATGCTGGAGGAATTCCACTACACTTACGCGCACCTCTGCCGCCTGTTTCACGCGGAGTACGGCATTGCCCCGATTCAATACGTGCATGCCCTGCGTATCAGCCGGGCCAAACTCCTGATGAGCGACACCAGTCTCAGCCTGGCCGAAATCGCCTATCGCGTCGGGTTCCGCGATCCCGCCTATTTCACCCAGCGCTTCCGGAAACTGACCGGCATGACACCTTCCGCATTCCGATCCGGGGCTTGAACGGCCTGATCGGTATTCCCGTGGCATATTATCCGGGACTACGTCTACCGCGAGGTCGGCTGCTCCGACGCGAACATCGCTGGTACTGAGGCGGAGAGACGACGCAGTAGAAGACGTGTCTACAGAAGCAGGAAAACGGTTCCGCGGATGTCAACCTCGTAGGCGCCGATGTCCGGCTTGCCTGCGAGCACGCGCGGGTTGCCCTGTATGTCCAGGGCGCCTGTCATCCACGGCATGTTCGTCCCCGCGTTCAGGCAGGGCGAATCCGGTTTCAGTTCAAAGGTGACGGGGTCCTTGAACAGCGGATCGGCCGTCACGCAGTCGACACCCACGGCGGGAAATGTGGCCAGATTCAAGGCAGTAAACGGAGCGCTAAACAGCCAGTTGGTTTCGACGCCAGCGACATAGTTCTGCCGGATGATGGTGTTATAGATGCGGAGGCCGTAGATCCCGGAACGCACGCCGCCCACAGTACCGGCGCCGGTGCCCGATACGCTATTGCCGGCGATCGTGCACGATTCGATCAGCGGATTCCTGTCGGTCCCGATCGCCACGGCATACGGAGGATGGTTGCTGTTGTTGGCGATCACGCTGTTACGGAGCGTGCCGTGGTACAGAAGTCCGGCGCTGGGCGCATAGTTTCCCGCCGTGTTCTTCTCCACCACGCAATGGGACACGGTGCCGTAAATGTTGTCGATGCGGAATCCGCCGGGCGCCGTGTTGCCGCCCGCCCGGCAATTGACGATCGTGCAATTGGTCAGCGTTCCGCCCAGGAAGATATGGACGCCGGCAGCCGTCAATCCACCCGGCACATAGCAGTTCGTGATCGTGAAACCATCCACGATTGCGTTAGGGTGATCGAGGTAGAGTCCACGCACAACACCGTTTCCATCCAGCAACGTACTGCGTTTCCCCTCGTATGAGCGCAAGGTGATGCGCTTATTGACCAGCACATTGTTGGTCAGCACATAGCGCCCTGGACCGACCAGAACCTGGCAGCCGTCAACCGCGGCATTTACCGCGTCCTGCACGTTGCTGGCGGCGGTGCCCCAACTGTCATACGGATACGCGGGAGTGTTTGTCGACAGCGCCGCATAGGTGATGGCCGGGGCGATCTGCACGTAATTGCTCCGTACCAACGTGTCCGCCTCGTCCAGGCCATTGCTCACCGTCAACGCCACGCTGTAGACGCCGGCGGACGCATAGGAACCGGTCGTCGTCGAGCGGCCGACCCCGCTGGCATCCACCGTCCCGTCGTTGTCGTAATCCCAATAGTACGAGACGTTACTGGTGTTTGTGCCGACGACTCCCCCATTGAAAACAATCTGCCCGGGCCGGATGGCGGCCGGATTGGTGGAACTGAATCCCGCGCCCAATACGCCGACAGGCAGTTCGTAACATCCCATGTCCACGGAGACGCCGTTGGTGCGGGCATGGCCGTCCAAGTCCGTCGCCGACGCCATCCAGTCGGCACTGGCCCCGGTGTTGACGCAGGGGGACGACGGCAGCAACCGAAAATTCCCCCCGGAAAAATCGGCGAACTGGGGATCCGCGCCGGTATTGCCGGAGCCCGTCTGATTCGGGTAAACGCAGGCATTCGAGAAGATGGCGTTTCCCGCCACGCCGACATAGTTGGCCGCTTGCGCTCCCCGGTTGTTATACAGGATTGAATTGGCTACCACGGCCGCATTGTACACATGGAACAGACCGCCGCAATTCTGGGCGACATTGCGCGTGATCGTACAGCTCTCGATCAAGCCGCCATACGAGGTGCACACGCCGGCC
This sequence comes from Kiritimatiellia bacterium, assembly GCA_028718445.1. Classification (GTDB taxonomy): domain Bacteria; phylum Verrucomicrobiota; class Kiritimatiellia; order RFP12; family JAAYLN01; genus JAQULY01. The sequence goes on along the minus strand of JAQULY010000190.1, from coordinate 4,604 downwards.
CCCTGCCAACTGTCCCAGGTGTTCTCGTTATCAACCACCAGACAGTTCCGGAGCGTGCCGCTGTAGTTGATGTTCACCGCGGCGACATAAAGCCCCTGGTTGCTGCAGATCAACGAGTTCTCCACCAGTCCGCCACGGTCCATCACGATACCCGCGCCATAACCGGCGCGGTGCCTGTTTAGAATACAGTTACGGACGGTGCCCGTGCCGGCCAGATAGACACCGTAGTTCTGGCTGTTCTGAATGGTCAGGGCCTCGATCAGAACGGTGTTGGAGATCACGTAGAAGCATGCGGAACCGGCCGCGCCGATCACACGGTTGCCCGCATCCACAATCGTGTCGCGCGGATTGCCGCTGAACCCGCGGAGGGTCAGATCCTTGTCTATCCTGACGGTCTGCGCCAGCCCGTAGGTGCCGTTGCTGACGACGATCGTATCGCCGGCCGTGGCCTTGATGACCGCGTTCGTCACGGACGCCCAGGCCGTGCCCCAGTCCATTCCGTCTCCGGTCACATCGTTGCCATTCGTCGAAACGAATCGCATGCCGGCCAGTGACACCCAGGGGAGCGCGACTAGCGCGACCACGCAAATGCTCAGCCGATCGGACGGTTTCATGCACTGCTCCTGTTTTGTACCGACAAGGTTTGTTGCTCTAGACGCATTGTACCTGCGGCCACGTTGTCTGTCCAGTACTGGCGCTTTCCACTTTGACCCATTCTATAAGCGGTAGGCACACTTTCTGGGAACGACGCGGAGCATATGATACAAGGCGAATGCAGGAGTCGGGCGATCTTCCGACAGAGAATGAGAAGGCACCGAGAGGAAGGAAAGAGTATGAGTGTGTTCGACGGATGGATGGCAATGAGGCTGGGCGCGGTCATGTGGATGGCGGGTGCGGGCGGAATGGTGGAGGCAACCGCGGCGGATTTTGTTCCAGGGTTGGCAGGTCATCTTTACGCCGATGCAGCGATGATGAGCTACGGTATGTCCACGCAGGTCTCGGCGATGACGTTCAGCATGAGCCCCGCTCCGCTGCCCGAATCCAGTTCCACCAATGCGGGTTGGGCGATGGCGCTGTTCGGGCAGCTCCGGGTCGACCGTCCGGGGGTCTATGCCTTCAAGCGCGAGAACGGAAGCCCGTCCGAATGCTGGATCGGAGACCGCCACGTTGATCTCGACAAGGGCTACGCCGTCGAGCTGGCGACCGGATGGACGCCGCTGAGGCTGTATGTGCGAAGTTCCGAGGACGCCCCCCTGGGCCGACTGACGATGGACATGAAATGGCGCGAGCCGGGATCCTTCGTGTTCCGGCCCATTCCAGCGGATCGCATCGGCCATCGTCCGGAAGACGAGAACCGCAAGGCGGTCTACGTGGCGTGGATTCCGCTCGCCGATGCGAAGCGACCACTCTACAATCGGCATGTCTTCATCGTGGACGTGCCGAAAGCCGGCTTCTACGAGTACGTTTCCGGAATTATCTGGGGACGCGGCTACCAAGTCTGGGTGGATGGCCTGCAGGTGTATTATCGGTGCGGTCGCTCGCTTCAGGACCCGACCGACGCACGCCGCGGCCCCTTCGGCGAATATCGGTTCGTGCGCTACCTGACCCAGGGGAAGCACGAATTCGTCGTCTACGCGCATCACGATCCCTACCCCTGGAACGACGAGACGGTCAAGCTGCTCGCCCGGTTTCCCCCGAGGCTGGGGCTGCTGGGGCCGGACAGCCCCGCCGCCCCTTTCACGGTGACGCCCAAAGACCGGGAAGACCTGGTGTTCCGGAAAGGCGAGCCGCTGGTCCTGCGGTTCGAGCAGGCGACGGATGCCGAGGTGCGCTATCGGGTCGACGTGCGCCGGCAGCGGACGGACGATCCGATCGTCTGGACTGGTTTTGCCTCTTTGCGCGCCAAGGCCGAGCACGCCGTCGCGGAGGTCGCCTATCCCTGCGACGCGGAGGGCGCCTTCGAGTACGCGGTGACAGACGACGGCGGCAACCGGGTGGACGGGCCGTGGGAATTCGTGGTGGTCGATCCAACGCCGCTGCCGACGCCGAAGGAACGCGGGCAGGCGGAGGTTCAACCCATTCTGGTGGACACGGTCGATTGCACGAACACGAACGATCCCTTGCACGAGTTTCGCGACAACGGGACCAGTTCGGTGGTGGAGGGCCCGGCGGGCAAGTATCGCGTCACCGGCACGAACGCCATGAAGTGGGTTTCGTATCTGAAAACCAACGGCGTCTGGCGATTGGCCGAAAAAGGCGAGAAGGGTACGAAGACGTTCTCGAAGCTGAGCTGGTTCGCGTTCACCCTGCGCGTCAAGCATCCTGGACGGCAGCACATGGTGATGGCCTGGATCCCCAACGACACGCCGCGATCGGTTCCCGTTCAGGTCAACGATCGGGTTTCCGGACAGTACAACGCCAACTCCCTGTGGGCCGGCCTGGCGCCTGAGGCGGGGGCGTTCAGTCCGCTTTTCATTCCGGTCTGGCCGAACGGCGATCTAGACGTGATGATGCTGACCGACGGGGTGCGACGGGGGGCGCGGTACCCGAACATGGACTTGGCGCCTACGGAAAGCGCGGTGGCCCGGCTTGAGCTGTATGAATATCCGGACGGCTTGCCGCCGTTGCCGGAACCGGCCGAGGGGTGGGCGAAAGACAAGGATTTCACCTGGGTCGGCGAGCAGTGGGACTTGAGCATGGAACAGCGGATGATGCCGAAGTTGTGGCAGGACGACACCATGCGGCCGGCCATTTTCAAGAGCCCCCACCACTTCAACGACGGATTCTACGACTGGAAGGCGCTGCTGGACACCTGGGAGCGGTACGGGCAGTTCGCCCGGTGGCGAGGGGAGACCCTGTCGCAGGTGCCGGCCTACACCTACGGGAACACGCGGATGATCAACACGCCGCATTTCCCCGTCTTCCACGAGGCGTTCAGCTCGGGCTGGGGATCCAGGACCATCGATCCCTTCTTCCGCGACCAGTTCAAACTCATGCTGCTGGTGGCGGAGAAGTATGGACTGCAACTCGTGGCGGACGCGATGGTCCAACTGGTCAAACCGGAATATCTGCAGACATTCGATCCCTCCTGGACGGGCGACACGAACGCGCTGTTCCTGACCGATTTGACGGGAAAAATTGCGGCCGGCTGGGGAAAGGCCTTCAATCCGGCCCATCCGCTGTCGCGCCGGTATTTTCTGGCCATGGCGGAGGACGTCGCGAAGCAGTACGGGAAATACCCGGCGTTCGGGGGAATCCGCACGCGGCAATGGGGTGGGCAGTTATTGGGATTCGACGGTTGGTTCCACAACCTTCGGACGGCCTACGACGATTTCACGGTCGGACTCTTCACGGAGGAGACGGGCGTGGACGTCCCGATTCCCGGCGACGACCCGAATCGCTTCAAGCTGCGCTACGATTGGCTGCTGCAGAACGCGAGCAACCAATGGGTGCAATGGCGATGCGACAAGACGATGTCGCTTCGCGAGGAGCTGCTGGCCACGGTCCGCCGACACGCCCCGACGGCGCGTTTGTTCTCGTCCGCGAAACCGGACCAGATCGTCGCCGGCATCGATGCCCGGCAGGTGAAGGATCGTCATGAGCTGGGCTGGACCGGCAAGATCGATTTAGGCGGAGACGGCTTTGAAAACACATCGTTCGACCCCATCGGGTTCAAGAACTTCGACCGGCGTTTCCCGGAAAACCGGCGTCCCACGGACCAGGAGTTGCTGGCGGGGTTCGTCTATTATCCCTCCGATTTCTGTTCGGGCTCCCATGCCGCTCTGCGCAGCGCCCCGTATCATCTGGAGGAGATGGCGAAGTCGCTGTCGGACAGGGAGTTCATCAGGATCCGCTACGGCGGCTGCTGGGTGACGGGGCACATGGAGGAGTCGTTGCGCCGGTTCATCCAGGCCTGGCGGGCGGTTCCCGACCTGAAGTTCGAAAAGATCGCGAGCCCCATGCGGGATTCCGATCCCGTGGCCGGCTGGCAGGCGCAAGATGGGAGGACACTCGTCTTCTACCTGATCAACCGGACGGACAAGATTCGGACGGTCAAGGTCGGATTCCAGGCCGCGACATCCGGCTCGCGGGATCGCGTCACCGGCGAGACGATCGGCGCGGGCCAGCAAGTGGAAATCGCCTTGCCGCCCTACATGCTGAAAGTGTTCTCGGCGCCCGGCGCGAAGGGCATCCGGGAACTGACGACACCATGATTCACGAGTAGCATCCACCATGAAAACACAAGAGGGAACAAGCAAAATGAAAAGCATGCACGGACGAGCGGGTCCACAGGTGAAAGCGGCCATGGCGGCCTCGCTCCTGGCGATGGGCGTCGGAGTTGCCGGCGCCGCGCCGCTGGATCTGACATTGGTCAAGGACGGCGCGCCGGCGGCGGCGATCGTGCTGGCGGCGCAGCCGACTCGCGCGGCGCAGTTGGCGGCGTTCGAACTCCAGCACCATGTGCGGCTGATTACCAGGGCCACGCTGCCGATCGTTTCCGAGGACGCGACCGTGCCCGGCGTTCGCATCCTGGTCGGCGAAAGCGGCGCCACGCGCGCGCTGGGGCTCGCGAACGACGGGTTCGGCCCGCAGGAGTACCTGAT
>JAQULY010000189.1 GCA_028718445.1 Kiritimatiellia bacterium | reverse complement strand
AAAGTAGCGGATAGCGTTGGGAAAGTCAACGCCGCGTTTAATCTATTTAACAACTAAAGTTGTAGTTGACGCTGTGCAGCAGGTGTGGTTAAATGCATCCAGTCGTTCGGGTGTGGATATCGGTAATGGTCAGGAAAGCGTACAGGTCGCTCACTCCGCTGGAGGCACAGATCATGGATGCCGTCTGGGAACTCTCCCAGGCCACCGTCCATCAGGTGCGGGAACGTTTGAACTCCGTGAAGCCCATGGCTTACAACACGGTCCTGACCATGATGCGCATCCTCCGTGACAAGGGCTTTCTGGAATCCCGGCGCGACGGACGCGCGGATATCTACCGGCCGATCGTCTCCCGCGAAGCGATGGGGAAACGCAGCGTGAGCGACGTGCTTGCGCGCTTCTTCGCCGGGTCCGCGTCGGCCCTGGTCAGCCACCTGCTCGACACGGAGAAGATCAGCCCCGAAGAACTCCGCGCCATCCGCCGCGAGATGGATGCGCGCCTGACGCCGCCTTTCTCATCCGCCAAGAACCGGCAGTGCAGGAAGGGCGGCGGAAAAGATGAGGAATGTGCGTGAGTGGGGGTGCATGAGTGTGTGGGGAGGAATGCCATGAGTGAAATCGTTGGGCTGGCGAATCTCTGCGGCCGGTGGCTTGTGGCGCATTTGGGGAGTCTGAGTCTCGAATTGGCCGTCTTGACTGTCGTGGTGTTCGCGGTCATAAGGCTCCTGCGCATCCGCTCGGCGGCATTGCGCCACCTGTTTTGGGGCTTGGTGCTGGCCAAACCGGTGGTCACCTTCCTGATCGCTTCGCCGCTCTCACTCTACTGGTTCCTGCGTCCGCCGGTTATTCCGAGTTCGCCGCCTCTGGTCGCGATCGTCCGGGAAGCCAGGGTATTGCCGGCCCGGACGGCGCCAAGCCGGGCCTACGCGCGGCCGCAAGTTGCGGCGCTGCCGGAGGTTCGGGTGCAGTCGTCCTGGCGCAGGCTCGATCGCTATGGTGCGGTTGGTGCGGTCTGGGCGCTCTGTGCCTGCGGCTTTGCGCTACGTCTGGCGGTCGGTCTCGTCTATCTCGCCCATTTGCGGCGCACCGCGGCCCTGCGGCCACGAGGCGATGAGCTTGCCGCAATGGTGGACGACCTGCGTCGCGATCTCCGACTGCGTCAGCGTGTGCGTATCGCCGTCACCGGCGGCACGCACGGGCCCGTGCTGGCGGGTTGCCTGCGTCCCCTGATTCTGCTGCCGCGGCGGCTTGTGGAAGCGATGCCGCCCGAGCGGCTGCGACTGATCCTCGCCCACGAACTGGCCCACGTGCGCCGGTGCGACAACACCGTGCTGCTGGTCCAGCGGCTCGCCGAGATGCTGCTCTTCTTCCATCCCGCCGTCTGGTTCTGCGGCTGGAGCATGCGGCGCGAGGCTGAAGCCGCGTGCGACGACCTGGTGATCACCGCCTGTGGCCAGGCTGAGGAATACGCCGACAGTCTCACACGGGTGGCCGAGATGCGCGACGGCCTGACCAGTCGTCTGCTCATCAGCACCTTTGCCGCCGCCGAATCCAATCTGGCGCGTCGCGTGCGGCGGATTCTGCGTCAACGTGTCGGCCCGGCCACCGCGACACTTACGATGGTCGCGCTTGCGGCGCTCATCGCGATCGGTTGCCTGGGTCTTCCCACGGCGGCTGAACGGAAGCACAAGCCTATCTCGACCGAGAAGACGAAGCAGGACGAGGCATCGAACGACATGGTGTTGGGGGGGCGGACCTACCGGCTCGAGTGGATGGATCCGGCACGTCTTCGGGAATTGCGACTGGCTGGCGACAACCAAGTGGAGATGCGGACTCCGGATCAGCCCTATGCCGGACACGTTCATCCACTCTACAATATTCACTGCGAAGTGGGGACGAACAGGCCGCCCCGTGAGATCGAAAAGCAATTGTCCGAAGAAGGCAGGAAGTGGCCCGACTACTGGCAATCGTTGGCACGAGGGCTTGACTCCGCCCCGTTCGCGTTGGTCGCTTTCGACAACGGGAAGCTGGCGGGTTACGTGCGGTTCTTTCCCGCGAACGTGGCACATCTCCGTTGGGCGTCGCCGGCGCAATCCGGCGAGGAACGCGATGTCTTGCTGATTGGCGCCGGCTTTGTGGACTCGACCGGTGTCGAGCACGGACTGGATGGTGAACTGCTCCGACGCGTCATCCGGCATGCTCGCCAGCATGGGTATCGGGCCATCCGCGCGCTGGCATGGAGCAACGTTCGGCCGTACGCGATGTGGGGCGAGTCGTTTCCTCTGTCAATCTACGAGGCCGCCGGGTTCCGGAGAACCGCGAAGATAGCGGGCGACCGCCGCGCGTTTTCGGACATGCTCGCTGGGGCGCACGGCGAGGCGGTGCAGAAGCTGGTCAAGTCGGCTGTGGCGGATGGCACGACGGTAGAGAAGGCGAACGATCTCTTCGTTGTGGAGAAGGGTCTTGGTCAAGAGGCGGACAGCGCTGCCGCGGACGGAGGGTTGAAGGCGAAGACGCGTGAACTGCCCAAATCGGCCTCGCTGAAAGGCGTGCCCGGCGGCAATGCAAGTTGGAACGCGTTTGCGGGCGGACTGACCATCGCCCTCAACTACACCGGCGCTCAGACTGATCACGACACGGTCATGGGCGATCTCGGGTTGGCGTTCATCTGTCAGGCGAGCGACCAGGCGACCCGCTACGACGGTGCGCTGGATGCCGGTTGGTGGCCGCTGGCATGGGACTGCCTGCCGACGCTGCTGGAGCGGACCTCGCCCGCCTTCGGAATCCGGTTCGTTTGGCTTGAAGGCGACTACGAGCAGTACAAAGCTAATCCGCGCCAATGCTTCCGCGACACCATCGAGCACGGATTGAAGTCGTCCGTCGTCGGGGGCCGACCGGTTCTGGCGAACCATGGCGGCTGGCAAGTGGTGGTGGGCTACGATGAGCAGGAGTTCCCGCTCATGAGTTTCTGTCCCCGAGGCGAGCAGCGTATCGGGCGCCTGGACAAGCACCCCATACTCGCGGTCACACTCGGTGAGGCGGTTCCACGCATGTCAAGAGAAGCCGCGGACATCGCGGCGCTCAAACAGGCCGTGGCCCTGCATCGCGACCGGATCCCGATGCCAAACGGCTACCTGACCGGCGGTAAGGCCATGGCGCTCTGGGCGACTTGTCTGCGCGACACGAACCACCTCGGCGAGGCGCGCTGGCATGCCAACGTGGTCCACAATCTGATACTAAACCGTCGCAGTGCGGTCGCCTATCTACGCTCCATGGCAAAGCGTCGCCCAAAGGAAACGGCCGCGCACTTGGACGTCGCCGCTGACCGCTACGAGGCTGTGATCGCCGCGCTTCAGAAGTGCGACACCAGCGATGCCGCGCTTGTGAATCCCGCAAACGGACGCGAGACGCTGGCCAAGCTCGTGGAGAGCGTTGCCGCCACCGAAGTTCAAGCCATTGCCGGGATCGAGAATGCCTTGGCCGCGGAAGGAGTCAAGGTCGGGCAGATGTTCCCGGAAGACGGGGCGGTTGGGAAAGGCGTGGAGCCGATCGCGCAAGCGATCGGTCGGGAAGGAGCTATGAAAGCTAAGGCTGTGAGACACGAGGGTAATCGCGTCTGGGTCGAAAACCTGCAACACCCCACGGGGGCGAACTCGGTTCTGGCATCCCTGACGGTCGTGCTGCGCGCGTTGGGTGAGGACGTGACCTATGAAGATCTGATGGGCCTGTCCAGCCAGGCGTTCCGGCTGCAATTCGACTGGTGTCCGTCGGCTCCTCATGCACACATCGGGTTCAACACGTTCGAGCCGGCGCTTCGCGCAACGGGATACACGGCCACGCCGCACGCCCTGGCCGTTTGGGAACCTGAAACGCGGAAGCAACGCGAGGCAACGAAAAAGGAACTGACGGCGGCACGTACCGCCGTACGGCAGGCGATCGATGCCGGTGCGCCGGTGCTGTTCAACAGCGAGGAAGGTGGCGTGCTGGCTGGCTATGAGCCGGTCGACGAAGGCCACCCCACGGGCTGGCTCGCGCTGCCCGGTCCGCTCGGGCTGGTTCCAGGGGACGCGCCTTACGTGTCGGCGGTGAAGCAGCTTCCGTGGGACGTGTGCATCATCGGCAAGGCGGCATCGAACCCTCCCGGTCGCCGGGAGAGCATCGTGTGGTCCCTGCGAACGGCGGTGCGGAACGCTCACACGCCGAGCGTGGGCGATTGTCCCATGGGCTTCGCGGCCTGGGACCGATGGGTTCGTGAGCTGGATGACCTTCGACCCGTCATCGGCAAGACGCAGGAGCTTCTCGACAAATACGATACCGGCGAGAACGCCCCGGCTGGCATCCAGCTTGGCAATGCCTGGTGCTATGAGAGCCTGATTGACGCGCGCAAGGCCGCCGCCCGCTATCTGGAGACGGTTGCTCCGGAATTCGGCGACCGTGCCGCAAAACACCTTCGCACCGCCGCAACCGAATACGCGAGTCTCGTCACCGCTCTGACCGATGGTGCAAGGGACTGCTCCACGATTGCCCCATATCCCTGGCAGGAGCAGCAGCCCTGGACCGACGCCCTGCGCGCCGCCCAAGCCAGACGTCTGCGCATGGCGCTGGAGCACGAACGTGCGGCCATCGCCGCGATCGAGAAGGCGCTGGCGGCCGAGGGTGTGATAGTGTCCGATCTTGCCGCCTCAGGTGGAAGTGGACCCGACAACACACCCTCCGGGGTGGTGGACGCCGATCAAGACGATAGGAAGAGGCTTTTGCGCTGGCAGAACATCTTTGGCTGGTCGTTGGAGAAGTGCAATCAAGGCGCGGCGGAACACCCCGAGGTCGTCGAACTCAACGACATGGAGAAAACACTGGCTCCGCTTTCGACGTCAGCCGAGAACATTCGCCGGGAGATGATGAATCTCGAGCCTGCAACCTTGGACTATTGGCCGAGGGTGGAAGCGATCGTCAGGGCCATCGGCGGCGGCGGCAATGTGACCATCGAGAACTCCGGCTTGCTCGAACGCACGAAGACGATCTCTCTGAAGCGCCAAGCTCTGGAGATCTGGCTAGCCGGTGCGCAGCCTGCCAGGGACGCCGAGAAAGAATTGGCCGATGCGGCGAGGGCGATCGACATGACCCTGGGGAAGCCGGACGATACGAAGACCGCTCTCGTGAGGCTGACGGTTGAGAGGATGGAGAGGGGCAAGGTCAACGAGGCGGACGCCGAGTCTCTGAGGAAGCAGGGCGAAGATCCGAAGGAGTTGGTCTACCGCATCGAGCACCTGGACGCTCCGTTATGGGACTATGAGCGCAACTTTGACCAGTTGATGCGCGGCATTGCCGCAGGCAAAGCGATCGGCAAGTACAATGAGCCGGACGGTCCGCACTGCTGGGTGACGGGGAATCCAAAGGACAGACCGAAGGTGACGGCGGCAATCGAAGCGCTGGCCGCATGGGTGGACGGGCGTGAGTCCGGCCACGAGTTCGTCCGACTTCTGAACGCGGGTCCGGCGAACGACGAGAAGACCTGGCTGGTGCGCTCGCTGCTCGTCTATCTGACGGACCATGCCGCGAACTACTATGGGCCGATTGACAGGAAGGAGGCGGGGATGTCCTCGAATGTGAAACGCGAAGGCGGAAAGGTCTGGATTGCGGGTGTGAAGGGGTTTGACCCGGGCGAGTATGTCGACAGCGTGCATGGCTCCCAAGCGCGCATCCTCCAGGCGCTGGGCGAACCGATGACCTATGCCGACCTGATCTGCTACAGCGGCTTCTCCTTCCGCATTGGGGTGCACAACAAGATGTGCCCCAGCGGCGGGCACCCGTGGTGCGGCTACGAGTGCATCGACAACGGAATACGCGCGCTTCCCTGGCGGACGAAGGTCTATGAAGGCACGCGATGGAAGAATCCTGGGCCGGGACCCGAGCGCGCCGCATTCGAAGCCGAAGTCTGCGCGGCCGTCAAGGCGAGCATCGACCGTGGCATCCCGGTCCACTACGGCTGTGAGGAGGATGGGCTGATCATCGGATACTGCGACGACGGCCGGCGCTGGTGGTGCGTGCATCCGTATTACAAGAACGGCGGCGAAGCCTTCTGGCATGACGAAGTCCAGGGCTTTGCCGGCGGCAAGTGGCCATGGGGAATCGTGGTGTGGACCGAGCCCAAGTCCGACGCCGAGCGCGTGACGGGGCGGGAATTGACCCTAGCTGCACTGCGGCAGGCCGTGGAGATGTGGCAGACCGAGAAACGTGGAGAATACTTCTGCGGCGAAACCGCGTATACGCAGTGGCTGAACTGGTTGCGAGCCGTCGACACCGGCAGGGAGAAAGACCCCAAGGCAGGCATGCAGGGCAATGGCTGGTGCTACAACGTGCTCGAGCACAGCCGCGGCATCGCGGGCCGATGGCTGAAGCAGCACGCGGACGACTTCAAGGGCGCGACGCGCGAGTGTCTCCTGGCTGCGGCCGAGCATTACACGCGAATCCAGGCGCTGTGCATGCAGGATCTCGGATGTCCCTGGAGCTTGGCCCTGCCGCCGGAAAAACTCGATCAATGGACCCCCGACATGCGGCGCACCCAGATCCAGCGCCTTGAAGCCGCCCGCGAACACGATCGTGCCGCCATCGCCGAGATCGAGAAGGCGCTGAAGGCTGAGGGAAACAGGCTGGAGAACGCGGAGAACATAGTCAAATCGGGTATAGCCCAAGCAGAGTTATAGCAGCAACGGTGAAAAGCAGGATGTCTTCAGCTACAGGTGTCCTCAGGCCCGAAGGCCATACTGAGATGCCGGCGCTTGCATTTGATACACCGATAGAGTGTATACTTCCGCGGCAATCGCTCACATCGCTTCGACGGTCCAAAGGAAGAACCATGAAGAAGAGCAACACGATCCGGTTGGGAGTTATCGGCACCGGCGGCATGGCGCGCGGCCATGCGTCTTTCTTTCAGAAAATCAAGGGCGTGAAACTGGCGGCGTGCTGCGATGTGCGTGAGCCGGTAGCCAAGGCCTTTGCGCAGGAGTTCGGCATCGCGGCGGTCTACACGGACTATCGGCGGATGCTGGCGCGGGAGGATCTGGACGCGGTCACAAACGTGACGCCAGACGCGCAGCACGCGGAAGTGGCCCTGGCCACGATCGCCGCCGGAGTGCATATCCTGAGCGAGAAGCCGATGGCAACCGACATGGATGACGCAAGGAAGATGGTCAAGGCGGCGGCCAAAGCAGGCGTGCGCAACATGATCAACTTTTCGTACCGCAACTCCAGCGCGCTGCAGCAGGCGGCCGAAGCGGTGCGGGATGGCGCCATCGGCGAGTTGAGGCACGTGGAGTCCAGTTACCTGCAGAGCTGGCTGGGCAATCCGGCCTGGGGCGACTGGCGGCAGAATCGGGCACTGACCTGGCGGCTATCCACTCGGCACGGCAGCAACGGCGTGCTTGGCGATCTGGGCTGCCACATCTACGACCTGACCCGGTTGCTGTGCGGCGACGATATTGTCGAGATTGACTGCCGGCTGCAGACCTTCGACAAGGGCGTCAAGGGAAACCGGCTAGGCGAATACGTTCTCGATGCCAACGACAGTTTTGTGTCCACCGTCACATTCAGGGGCGGCGCGCTGGGCACCGTGCACTCGACGCGCTGGGCGGTGGGTCAGTCAAACAGTCTGCGGTGCCGTGCCTTCGGCACTGCCGGCGCCATCGAAGTGGACCTGGACAGATCCTACACCGATTACCGTATCTGTCGCGGCGCGCGGGCAATCAAGGCATGTGCATGGAAGAGCGTGGCCTGCAAGCCGACGCCCAACAACTACGAGCGTTTCATCGCCTGCATTCGGACAGGGCGCGACGATCCCAGCGATTTCGCGAACGGCCTGCGCATCCAGGCATATCTTGAGGCCAGTACGCTCTCAGGCAAGCGGGGCGCCCCGGTCAAGGTCAGGCTGTAGTTTGACGACAGGACCAGCATGACGGCGGGGCCGTACTTTTGAGCGTGTGGCATGGATGATCCCTGGACAAGCAGCGGCGAAATCGGCCTGGCGTGCGCACGCGGGCTCGCCTCCTTCGCGCGTCGCGAGGCGGAGTCGATGGGGTTTGAGATTCTGTCCGCCGACGACAGTTCGGTCGGCGTGCGCGGCACGCTGATGGACGCCATGCGCCTGAACCTCTGGCTGCGCACCGCGCACCGTGTGCTGTGGCCAGTGGCGCGCGTGCCGGCCAAGAACCTTGATCACCTTTTCGCGCACGCGTCGGAGATACCGTGGGAACAGTGGCTGCGCGAGGATGTGCATTTCACGGTGCATGGTGTTGTGCGCAACGACACGGTGCGCGACACGCGCCTGCCGATGTTGCGGTTGAAGGACGCCATTGCCGACCGGCTGCGCGCCGTCTGCGGCCGGCGTCCCGACTCGGGCCCCGGTTTCGCCGGGGCGGCGGTTTTTCTCCTCTGGCGGGAACGGGACCTACGCATTTTCCTGGACACCACCGGAGAACCGCTGTCGCGGCGCGGTTACCGGTTGCTACCGGGCAAGGCGCCTATGCAGGAGACGTTGGCGGCCGCCTGCGTGATGGCCGCCGGCTGGGATGGGAAAACCTCGTTCGTGGTCCCGATGTGCGGCAGCGGCACTCCCGCCATCGAGGCAGTGCTGATGGCGCGCGGTCGGGCGCCGGCGCGGGGACGGGAACGCTTCGCCTTCATGAACTTGCGCGGGTATGAGGATGGCGGTAACGCTTCGCCCGCTTGCCGCTGGCAAGCGGCGCTGCGGCAGGCGGAAGAAGGCGAGCGGCGTGACGGACTGCCGGCGATCGTCGCCACGGACATCTCCGCCGAGGCGGTGCGCATCGCGCGGGCGAACGCGGAGGCGGCCGGCGTCGGCGGGGACATCGCTTTCGCGATCTGCGACTTTGCCGCGACGCACATGCCGCCGGGACCGGGCGTGATCTTCATGAATCCGGAATACGGCGAAAGACTGGGCGAAACCGACGCGCTTCTGCCGGTATACCGGCGCATAGGGGCGTTCCTGCGCGCTCAGGCGGATTTTCGCGGGTGTGTGCTGACCGGTAGCAGGCGTCTGGCCGATGCCATCGGTCTGCCTGCCAGGCGGAGTCATCGGTTCTACAACGGACCGATCGAGTGCCGTCTGCTGTGCTACGGTGTGCAGGGGGACGCCAACGATCGACGATAGCGGCGACCCTCGCACTGGGTCAGTGAGACAGGGGTGCGAGTAGGGTGCATGTGATCGGGAGCGATTTGTTGGGCGTGCCATGAGGACAGGGAGACGTAGCACGGAGGCGGCGCGGATCGGGCCGGAAAGCCGGCGCGTGATCATGGGCCGGCTGCGCGTCACCGGGAGCGGCGCAACCGCGAGGTTGGCGCCGCCCCCGCTTCCTTGCATCCAGCCCATGCTGACGCGTCGTTTTCCGGCAACCCCGATCCGCGCCGCGCTTGCCCCCGGCGGCGGGACGCGGGTGCTTC
>JAQULY010000188.1 GCA_028718445.1 Kiritimatiellia bacterium | reverse complement strand
AGACCTTTCGTTGCTCCCGTAGCCAATCCAATTTTTCTAAGAAAACTGAATTCTTCATTCCACGATTGTCACGAATTGGCAAAACCGTTAAATTCCCAAGATGATTAAGCCACGGCTCCATATTTTTCATATGGAGCCTACCAGACTTGGTATCCCTGTCTGCGGGATTTTGTGGATAAATATGTTCGATATCCCAATTTTTGAATGAGTCTTCGTCACCAAACCAAATGTTTTCTTGGAATGGACAGATGTCCGACCTTACAAAGCTTGCCCACTCTTCCGACTTAGGAAGATACACCCCATATTTCCAGAAAATATAATGAACCAGCCGCCGATACTCGGAATGAAAACTTGCACTTTCTAACGCGTTATCCGGGAGAATTGAGGTATTCATATCTTCGGCAGTAAGCTTATCACCGAACTCGAAAGCCTCTTCCTTATTCCAGTATGGTGTGGCTGCCCAATATAATTGGTGCACGGCCGCCCCAGCAGTGGAAATCACGCTCCCCGTTTTGTCGCGCCAACTCTTTTGATACAACTGGCGAGCAAACCGCCATTTTACAGAGCGGCTTGAATTACTATTATGCTTGGCCAGCGCGCTCCTAAATGAATTTATTTCACAAAAGCTAATAAAGTCAGTTGCATTTTCCCCCCACCGAATAATTGCAGCTACTATCAAGGGCTGGAGCTCACCATCTCTGTTTAAACGAGCGAAATCAAACATTGCTTTCTGGAGAGTCTTTGCATATTTTTTCGGCATTGCTTCATAGGGACGTTCTACGGCAACCCAAACCTCAGCAACCTCGACTAAGGAATCAAGATATCTTTCTATCCATTTTGCAATGCTACCTGTTTTATAAAACACTTCTTTCAGGGTAGAATTTACTCGCTCGAGGACCTTCTCTGTACTCTTAAAGTGTTTGTCCGCAAACAATATCCAATGTATTTTTAATAATTTATCAGAATCATATGGCTCCGCTTTACTAATTGGGTCCAATCTTTGATAAAGCTTATCATACCTAGATGTTATGAATTCCTCAATTTTTCTTTTGGACGCCAACTCTGGCTCAGCTCCAGCCCACTCTATTAACTTATTTTTGACCAAGTCAAATTGCGACACATCTTTTCCACGTAGATTAATACGTTCAAAAAGTCCAGTCGCTCCCGATAGAGTCGGGGCCACGTATAAAATAAGCTGCGTTTTAAGAAGTACTTGCAACTCAATTGATTCCTCTAGCGCTAATAAAGCAAACGCTTCGCATAAGCGTCGCTGAGACAGCGTCGCCTCGGTTTCTTTAGTTGACTGAAGTACAGCTCGTGCAAAACCTATATCTGCATTGCGGGGAGTAACCCAAAGCGTCGACAATCCGCCTTCATGCGAACGTAAAACTTGCTCGACGGCCCCCCATGCTGCTAACGCGAGCATCAATGTGGTTAATCTTTGTTGACCATCGACGACAGCATAGGTATTTTCCTTGTTCTCGAATACGACTACCAAACCTAAGAACAAAGGTACATTTTTTTTCTGCGCTTCTTTTAGATCATTAATAAGGTCCATAACTTGAGCGTTTTCCCAATCATACGGGCGCTGAAACGGTGGAACATAAAAATCAAATGACAGTAACTGAGCTAATGTTACCAGCTGCGATTGACCAGATTCCAAAGCCACTTTTTCCATGTATCTTTCTTAATAAGTTATATTTTTATTATTTCTTTGAATTATAATATTTCATCGGTTTAGGATTCAAAGGTTCAATAGAACTCAATACCGATGAAAGCGCTTCCATACACCCCAGAGTCACCTCTGGTCAAGACCTGGTGCATTCTTCGCGCGCGCCAAGTCAACAGAGTGTCCCAGGAAGGCCCCACCAAACAGGCAGTAAGTAAAGACCTCGGAATCACTGTGAGCCTCCTTGGCCGCCTCGAAGAAGCGATTGCCTAGTTCTTTCCATGCATCACCTTCTGTCGAGGCTGCAAGAATCTTCACGGCGTCAACAGCTTCCTCAAGTGCTTTCTGAGAAGCGTCTGGGAACACCAATTTCACGGTCGCTATCAGCAAATCGACATCGTATTGTTGATGCATCGCAATTACTCCCTTAAGTGGGGGATTCAAAAATAACAGCAACTTATGCCGACCATTATGTAATTTATACGGCGGGATCAATCCCAAGCACGTGCCAGTAAGGCGCAAACCCTTCCCACGCACACTCCCCCACCAGCTCAATAAACGGCCCCATGTCGCCATCCACATGCCCGGTGTTCAGCGCCTAGGAATAAGCCAAACGACGCGTCACCAGTTGCGCAATGGCCGGGAAGCCAGCCTTCAATAACTCCAGGTTCAGCAGCTGCCTCGCTGTGTGACCATCGTCATCGACAAGCGGATGAATCTTCACGAAGTCAACATGCGACTTGGCCGCGCGGACGACAGGGTGCACGGCCGACGCTTCGGTATCTTACCAACGCATTAGCGTCGCAATCCTCTCAGGCACAAGCGACATATCCGGCGGGACGTGGCGAGAACCTGCAATGGTTACGTTCAGTTTCGGGTAGGTACCGGCATTGTCGTCATCAATCTGCTTGAGCACCATGCGATGAAGATTCCGCCCTCTACTCGAGAGGGAGAGATCCATTCTACATATTGCCAAGCGGAAAATACTCACTAACTGTAACAAAGCCTGAATCACCTGCTCTTTGCCGGCGCTATGTCCCCACAGTCCCGTTGTGCAATAGCGTGCCGGTTTGAACATCCCGCTCCAATCCTAACGAGCGCATCCCGACAGAATCACCCTATCTGGACGGCATCTGCCCAAGCCGCAGACCATGCGCGACAGGCAACCCATGTTCCCGGGCATACTCAACCTTCCCGCGCTGGCGAAGCAAGGCCTCATGCTGGCGCCGCGCCTCCATCATCTCGTCCCATTCGCTGGCGAGACCAGGCTCGTGCGCACGCAGCTTGCGCGCCGCCAGTTCCTCGATACGCGGTCCATGCTCGCCCATGCCCTCGGCGATCTCACGCACGGTCTCCAGGCGGCCGTGCAGCCGCTGCATTGTGCTTTGCTCCAGCACCAGCTGCTGCTGCCATCTGGCGCGCACGCCGGGCAGCGCCAGCAATCCAGGCTGTTGGCCTTGCACCGTCTGCAGACGCGACGCCTGTCTCTCGATCAGGTCCTCGAGCTTGTCCTCAATGCGTTCGACCTGCTCGTGCTTCGCCTCGACCTGGACATCAAGGGCCGCCTTGTACTGCGACTCCAAGGGGCTGACTTCGACGGTGGCCGTCTGCTCCGCCAGTACCGCTATCGCACGGTCAACGAGACCTTCCGCCTGGATGTCGAGGTCGGCCACCGCCTGGGGCATGCCGCCCCCAACCGCGCGGTTCTGTTGCTGCAGTCTGTCCTTGGGCGTGTTCATCGCGGGACCTCCGTTTGTCCGATGCCAGTGATCAGCGGGACAATCCCCGACCCAGCTTGAGCGACGACGGCACGCTGATCGCCTTGCCGTCCTCGTAGCGGATGTTCGAATTGGCACCTGCCTCAGGTACTTTAGCGAAATCCTGCCGCTCGTGTTTGACGTAGCTCTTGCCGACCTGCTGGTAGACGAACTGCTTGTCGGCGAACAGAACGACGCCATCGTAGCTCTTGCCCTTGTCTGCCGCGCCCGCCAAGTGAATGTCGTAGATGCCTGGCTTGAGCGCCCCGGCCTTGTCGACCTTTTGCACGATCCACTCACCGCCCCGCTCCCCCTGCAGCAGCCGTTGCCCGTTCATGACCAATAGCCGCTGCTTCGTCGAATCGCTCATAGTTGGATCGCCCAAGTTGGATTGTTGTGGTGCCATGCCGACGCGGATGAGATCGGCCAGATAGCGCGAACTGCCGTTGTATGCCTCGATCGATGCGCGGACCATGTCCGCCTGGCTGATCCCGCTCCACTCGATACGATGCCCGGCAGCGGCGGCCAGCTGGCTCATGAACGCGCGCTGCGCGCGTCCGTTGCCGTCCCGGAATGGGTGCAGAACGTTGATTTCGCCAAGGTGGTGCGCCGCGCGGGCGCAGAACTGGTCGGTATCCATGCCCTTCAGATGGTTTTCCTGGGCAAGCCGGCCGAACACTTGCTTTGCGGCGGTCTCGATCACCATGTGGCGGGCAAAGGCGGTGTTGTCCTTTTGGATCTCCACCTGCCTGATCTTGCCAGCCCAGTCGTAGACGTCGCCGAACAGCCGTTGATGGATCGCCTGCAGATGGGCAAGGTCGAAGTTGCCGTTGACGGGCCGCTCTCGCAACTCCAGTTCCCTCAACATCGATAGGCCCGACTCGGCCTTATCAAGGTCCGCCTGCTTCCGGATGCCGAGAAGATTGCGCAGGATGCCGCTCGCCTTGTCCACGTAGGGATCGGCACGGTCCTCCTCGTATTTCATGCCATGTCGTGCCGCAGCAGCGCCAGGTAGTTGGCGACGGCCTCGCCGCAGCTAATCTCGCCCGCAGCCCAGCGCTGGGCATCCCTGAGGGCCGCAGCTCCCGGCTCAAGCCCCTCGAGCCGCTGGCTCGCCAGCGCGTGCCTCAGGGCTGTCCGGCGCTCGATTTTTTCCTCTTCGGCAATCATGATTAGAGCTCTCCGCAATGATGGAACGGATAATTTAGTGTAGCGCAGTTTTGTCGGGTTGGCCGTTGCGCGGCCCGGTGGCGCCTCGCATTTCTCGCCTAGCGCTCCTGCAGCGCGACCAGACGCACCTGCGCCAGCTCCGCCTCGAATTCCTGGCCGTTGTCGTCGCAGCGCAGCCAGGCGACACCGTCCGTCGTGGGCCTGCGGTACAGCAGCAACTGGGCCGGACGTTGATTGAACTGCACCTGCAGCATCGGGGCACGCAGCCGGTCGGGATTGCCTGTCTTGGCCGGCGCCGTCCTCTCCTTCGTGCGCTTGTCGACGTAGCCCTGGGCGCCGTCGGCCTCGTCGTCGCCGTCCAGTTGTTCGCGGCTGAGCTTATCGTCGAGGAATTCCCGCAGCTGCTTGACGGCGCTGCGGGTGATGTCCTGGCTGTCGTCGGCCAGCCAGGCAGTGACCTCCTGCGGCTTGATCTTGAACGATGTCACCAGCTCGTTGACGACCGTCACGTCCCTTGCCCGCCCGGAGTTGAACGCCACCGCGATCGGTCCAGGCAGGTCGAGCAGCGTGACATGCTGGCTGACGAAGGCGGCCGACTTGCCTATCGACTTGGCGATCTCGCCCTTCTTCAGCCCTTTGGCCAGCTCGCGGCCGATGTAGTCGGCGATCTCGCGCGCGGTCAGCTCGTTGCGTTGCAGGTTCTCGATGACCTGGTCGGCGTCGTTGTAATCGTTGTCGATGAAACTGGGGATCTTGGTCTTGCCGGCCAACTTGCTGCCACGGAAACGGCGCGCGCCGTGGTTGATCAGGTAGCGTCCCGGAACGGCCGGGTTATCGCGCACCGAGATTGGCGTCTTGACTCCGCGTGCAGCGATGGTCGTGGCCAGCTCAGCCAGGCTGGCCGGCGCGAAGCCGGGGTTGTTCTTCGTGCGCGGTTGGTTCGGGTCTTCGTCGATCAGGGAGATGTCGAGTTGCAGCGGTCCGCCATATGCCGGCGCGGACCGAGCGGGAAGCCGCTTGGCGCCGACCTTGGACGTGACAGTCGATACCTTCTTGCGCGAAGCAGTGACCATACAGGGGAACTCCATGGTTGAAAGCGTACCGGCGACGATAGAGAGCGCCAGCAACGCGCGCGCATGACCGCCACGGCCGCCACGGCCGCCATCGTAGGCATTTTAGCGGCTAAATATGGCAGGCCGGCGACGTCGTTCATCGTCAATCGGGCTTGTAGGAAAAGAAGAACTTCACCAGGCCGATCACTACGGCGCAATGGAACAGGAACGTCCAGCCGGCGTACGTACCCGGCGTCGACCAAAAGACCAACATGCGCAGGAACTGAAACAGCAGATCGATCCCAACCAACCAGCCAGACAGCGGCCAGGTGAGCGCAAACAGCGCGATTGCGACGTTGATCAAGAACTTTCCAAACACGTTCTGCGGTCCATTCTGCTCGTTTTTCGGCCGCTCCGCCACCAAGGGCGCCGCTGGCGGAGGCGGCGGCTTCCTGCCGCCCCTGTCCGGAAATTGAATGATCGTCATGGCGGCAGCCTCCCGTTGGAAAACGATATACCGAATTAATCATGCCAGTTGTTGCCAATGCGTACTTGAGCCATATCAAACCTTGCCAGATCGCCGAAACAACGTCATGAGGTGGCTCACAGGTGCGCGATCTGTGCGCGACTCAGCGGCACCCAATGCAACAGAGCATTTCATAGGTGGCAACACCTAGTACCCAAAACCTTGATCTATGCCGAACCGCGCCGTCGATACTGGATCAGAATGGACTCATGGCGACGGATAAAACAGTTGCATAAATTGCAGTGCCTGACTAACCACCTGCACGGAGGATGGTATGAGCGAACGCACGTTACACCTGATGAGTCCCGCACGCTTCGACAACATCGCCGCGATTGTCGGCGACCGCCAAGGGCTTGAGGAGCTGCGCCATGCCGTGGACATGGCGCTGTCCTGCGGGTCCGGCGGCGTGTTCGTCTTCGCCTCCGACGGCGAGGGATACGCGCTGGCGGTGGCGCTGGAGACGGACATGCAGTCCGTCCACACCAGCTATGCCGGCGAAGCGTACCCCTTGCGCTCGCTGCGGGAGATCACGCCGCTGCGGGCCGTGAAAAACTTCCGCCCCGCATTGCTCAAGGCCTTGTCGCATGCGCCGGCCGCCACCGTTCCGGCACATCGCACCGCTGTCCGCCCGGCGATCCCGCAACCGGGCAGTGCCGCGCCGGAAGCGGCTCCCTGCAACTAGTCACGAAATACCGGAGGCCTCAAATGAGCCACACGATCGATTGGGTAAAATTGAAAAAATACGAGGAGCTGACCGGCGACAGCGCGGCCTCGGTCCACGCCCGCCGGCGCGCCGGCAAATGGCGCGACGGAGTCCAGTGCAAGGTCGTCGATGAAATGCTCTGGGTCAATCTGCCGGCGGCGGAAAGATGGGTGGAGACATGGGGGCAAAGCATAGCGGCGCGGGAATAGAACTGCGCAAGGGGGAGCGCTCGGAAACGATACGCATCGTTTTCCAGTACCAAGGCAAGCGCTGCAGGGAATCGCTTAGCCTGGCCCATACAAAATCGAACATCGCCTACGCCCGCCGCCTCCAGGGCGAGGTGGTCAATGCCATCGAGCGGGGATGCTTCCGCTACGAGGAGTTTTTCCCAAACTCCAGAACCGCGCGGGAGTTGCTGCGGGAGGCGGAGGCGACGGCACCCGTCGCGGAGACGGCTGCAGTCGTCACGGTGGGCGACCTGCTGCGGGACTATCTGGCGATCGCGCGACGCAACCTCGAATTCTCGTCGGCGAACTGCTACGAGGACATCGTGGAGAGGCAGCTTCTGCCGAAATGGGGCGAGACCCCGGCGGCGTCGCTGACGACCAAGGATCTGCGCCTGTGGATCATGTCGTTGACCACCAGAAGCAAGACCATCCAGCTCACGCTGACCCCGCTGCGCAACGCGATCGAACTGGGCGTCACCGAGGGAGTCCTGGCGTCGAACCCGTTCGACAGCATCAAACTCGGCAAGATTCTCCCCCGGGAACAAAGAGCCAGCAAGTTCAAGGCCGATCCCTTTGACATCGACGAGATCGACGCCATCCTGGAAGCCTGCGCGCTGGAGGAGGAGCGCAACCTGTTCCTGTTCGCATTCTGCACGGGCATGAGGCCGTCCGAATACATCGCGCTGCGCTGGTCTTCGGTGCGCGAGGACCAGCACAGCGTCTGCGTCGAGCGCGCCTTCGTCGACGGCCAGGCCAAGGACACCGCCAAGACGCCCAGCGGACTGCGCCGTGTCGATATCCGTTTGGGCGCGCTGCAGGCGCTGCGGGCCCAGCGGACGCACACGGGGGAGCTCGACACCGAGGTGTTCCACTGCCCGCACACCGGCACGCAGTGGGCCGGCAACAAAGCCGTCTACAACCACTGGAAACGCATCATCAGCGACGCCGGCGTGCGCTTCCGCAATCCCTACCAGACGCGTCACACGTTCGCCTCCAACCTGCTGATGCTGGGCGCGGTGCCGCTGTATGTGGCGAGCCAGATGGGCCACGCCGACACGACGATGATCTTTCGTACCTACGGGAAATGGATCACGGCCGGACTGGACGACGACCGCCGCGAGCGCCTGCTGCGTCTGTACGCGCAAACGAACCCGAAGCGCGGTGACGAATTTCCGCGTTTCGATTAAGCTGGTGTGTTTTGAGTTGCGCGGAGCGCGCTAGAACAACTGATGGGCTGGGCAATTCGCATTGCCCCAAATTTGCCCCAAGTTTCAATCAAGACTCAGCTGTAGCAGCATAAGTCCTTGATTACAAACGAAGAATTTTGGTGGGAAGTACAAGTTTCGAACTTGTGACCCCTGCAGTGTGAATGCAGTGCTCTACCCCTGAGCTAACCTCCCGAAGCGGGGCGAATTATCGCATACAAGCGCGGGGAAATGGAAGGCCCGGCGTGCGATATTTCGCAAAAACCTCTTTCACCCCTGCGGCGCCAGCGTCGCGCGCCAGATGCAGCTGCCCTTGACGGCCTTGTCCAGCCCGCTCAGCGTGGCCTCGTGGGCCGCCAGCTCGCCGGCGTCGGCCGGCTGGAAGATGATGTCGGCCAGCGGGATCGGCTCGAGCAGCGCGCCGCCGGCGTCGGCCTCCTCCTCGACGTCCATGCCCAGGCTGTTCTGCCCACGCGTCATCGACAGGTAGACGTCGGCCAGCAGCTCGGCGTCGAGCAGCGCGCCGTGCAGCTTGCGGTGCGAGTTGGACACGCCGTAGCGGTCGCACAGCGCGTCCAACGAGTTGCGCTTGCCCGGATGCAGCTCCTTGGCCTGCACCAAGGTGTCGATCACGCCGCCGATGTGCTCGCTGAAGCTGGGCAGGTTCAGCCGCTTGAACTCGTGGTTCAAGAAACCCAGATCAAACGGCGCGTTGTGGATGATCACCTCGGCGCCGGCGACGTAGCTGCGCAGTTGCTCGACGATCTCGTGGAACTTCGGCTTGTCGCTGAGGAACTCGGTGGTCAGGCCGTGGACGTTCAAGGCGCCCTCTTCCGAGTCGCGCTCGGGATTGATGTAGGCGTGGAAGTTATTCCCCGTCAACATACGGTTGACCAGCTCGACGCAACCGATCTCGAGGATGCGGTTGCCCAGCTTGGGGTTGATGCCGGTGGTTTCGGTATCGAGTACGATTTGGCGCATAGTGGCAGGTCTTCGTGTTCAGGCTAAGGCGGGCCGCGCAGTATAACAAAGCGCGGCGCGGGTTGCGGCTCGACGGTTCCGGCTCAGCGGCCCTTGACCGACTCGACGCCCCGGTTGGCCAGCACGTCGGCCCGCTCGTTGCCGGGATGGACGTTGTGGCCGGGCACCCAGCGCCATTCCACCTGGTGGAGGGCCTGGG
>JAQULY010000187.1 GCA_028718445.1 Kiritimatiellia bacterium | reverse complement strand
CCAGCAATCGTGACGAGGTAGGCGGGAGGTTGGTTGGTCTTGTCCTTGTCGGGACCTACACTAACCATCAGACGGAGCATGTACCGGCTGGGGTCGGTGTTGTTCTGAGCGGTGCCGACAGTGGTCTCCACACGAAGAGATTGATCGGACGCCTTCTTGTCATAGGTGGGATTTGTCGCCACGGAAACGGTGTCGAGGACGTAGCGTTCAAGCTGAAATAACGGCATAGTGCGTCTCCTTCCCGTAGGCGGACGTGTCGTCGTTGTAGTCTTCGTTGGAGGCGACGGAGATGGTGGCCGTCTCGGCATGGTGGATGGCTTTTGCGGGGTCCATGCCGTTAGACACGGAGCAGGTGAAAAGGGCGATATGGGCGCCCTGGTCCACCAGCATGCATTCCCAGCGTTTACCCAACGCAAACGCGATCTTGGCGAGCGTCTGGAGGGTGAGGTTTTCGTGGCCGCGGAGAACGCGAGAGATGTACCCGGGCTTGACGCCAAGCTTGGAGGCGAGGTCGGCCTGCGTCATGTCGCGGTCGTCGAGCTCCTGGGAGAGGCGGTGGGCGACATCGAGGAGGATATCCTCTTGCCAGTAGGCGGGATTCTCGCGCGCCTTCTGGAGGGCAGCGGCAAAGTCGAAGCCGCCTTCATAGCGGACAAATTGAGGTGTGTTCATCTGGGGAACCTCTTGGGTTTCTCTTGTTCGGTAGTCATGATGATCCGGAAAGCGCACGGGGTCTTCCCTTTTGAGGCCAGGTACTCTGAACGGCGTTTGTCGGCGGTTTCGATCATGCGTCTGGGCGTTCGCTGCGATTTCTTCATGAAAGCATGCGCACAGAGAACCAAGTCGGCGTCATCGTAGAAGAAGATGATACGAGCGCCGCCCGATGTCTTGGTTTCGTAGAGATCATGGCCAAGGGTGTTGAATTCCGTTTTGTTCGCTGACGGTCCGTCATCCGCAAGGTGTTTCAGTCGCGCCATGGTTCGTGCGTGTTCGGCCGGGTTCTTTTTTTGCAGGTCGGCCAGAAACTCGTCCACCGAGTTCCCTATTTTGATGGCGTAGAGCGTGAACCGCGCGCCATCATCTAGGTGAACCAAGTCCATTAATAATAACCTATAGGTTACTTGCCAGCAACAACGATTTGCGATCGCGTGTAGGTGGGTTGCGTTTGGCGTTGTGAGAGTTGCTCATGGAGTTCCGATGATAGCCGGTTTGGCTGTGGTTGACAAGGGGCGGAACAGCGCCGCATGACAGGGCGCTGTTTTGAGCCTGGCCATGGCCTGGGCCTTGGTCTCCGCTCGTGCCTGGGATGGACTTGGCGGTCGTTTCGCGTGTTGTCCTGTCTTTCAAGCTGATAATGCGTTGTAGTCTTCGAGTCCAACGCCTGAGCGCGGGTTCGCGCACGCAATTTGGATGCTTGTTTGAGACGATCTTGTGTCAATACGCCGCTATTCGTATTCTGTTGCACGCTTCTTCCTGATCTTGACACGCGCACCGGCAACGCATATAGATATGCCTGTTGACGCTATGCAAGCACGCGAGAAACAAACTTTGTTGACATGCAACACAAGATGTGGTATTATCCGGCCTCATTGACACCACAATTGGAGTCTGGCGATGTGCGCTTTCCAACGTTTCGAGAGTTTTGGCGCCCGAATGACGCCGCGGGTTAGCATCCGGAGCAACGGGCAGATCGGGTTGTCGGCCGGTGCCCTGCGGTTGTTCGGCATTAACGACGGCAACTCGAAGGTCGTTCTGTACTACGATCCTGAGGCGAAGTTGGTAGCGTTCAAGCCCACCAATGACCCGACAGAGGAGTTCGCGATCCCGGTGCTGGTGCGGGAGTTGCGGGCCGGCGGGCAGGGCGGGACGAAGTACGGGCAGATCTCGGGGCGGTCATTCCTGGAACGGTTCCAGATCCCCTATCACGACAGGACGAGGGCCTTTGACCCGTACCGGGACAAGGAAAGCGGGCTTTTCATTATCAACCTGGCGAAGGAGCGGGTGCCGCGGAGGAAGAAGAAGAGCGATCCGCCGTCGGGAACCGCCGCTGGGGCGAGTACAACGGTCAGCGCGTGAGCGCATGGCCCAACGATAAGGAGGCACACGACTGAACTTCACCGATAATTGACCTGCCGGGACGGGTAAACGTCACCGGCAGGTCCCACGGGCTCGAGCGAAGCGGTATCTTCGCGTCGGGCGGTAACCGGGAGCCCCGGCTTCCCTGAGTGGACAGCTCTTAGGATAGCGCAGGGACTCCCTCTTGTGAACCTCAAATGTGCCCCATGGGCACGGAGAGGAGAGTCCCAATGTCCAAGGATTATTGGGTATCACCGGCCGGGGATGGCCGGTGGAAGACACAGCGGACTGGCGCAGAACGCGCGGCCAGTGTGCACAGCACCCAGGCGCAGGCCTGGGCCGAAGCACAACGGTTGGCGCGCGATGCGCATTCCGAGGCGGTCCTTCAGAATCGGCACGGCCAGATTCGTGCAAGGAACACCTACGGGCACGATCCGCGAGACATCCCAGGTTGAACTATGCCGGCGGCGGCCATCGAGCGATGACTGCCGCCGGCTTTTCTGTGTCGTCTCTCCAAAGCGTCAGATGGTCCGCGGGCGTGGCGGGGGCTTGTTCTTCAGGTTGGCGGACCGGATGGAGGTTACTGTAATGAGTGTGGA
Source organism: Kiritimatiellia bacterium (assembly GCA_028718445.1). GTDB lineage: Bacteria > Verrucomicrobiota > Kiritimatiellia > RFP12 > JAAYLN01 > JAQULY01. The sequence continues at coordinate 6,921 of JAQULY010000187.1, read as the reverse complement.
TAATCGGAAGTGTTTCGAGTCGGCCGCGTCGTTGAAGAGGTTCGAGCCTGTAACGTTGTGTAGGTTTCTGAGCCAGTATCCTGGGTACGTGAAGGCGCGTCTGGGCGGTCTGCCCGACGTACCGATGGAAGAGAACATGCCTTATGACAAGATCGTGGCCATGTTCATTGACACCGGGGAGGAGACGCCCGGGGATTTCCTTGAGAAGATGGTGCTGATCATCGAGATGGCGACGCCGGTCGGGCACCAGAAGTTGGTTGATGAGGCGGACCGTATGGTGGTGCCGTACGAGTCCTTTCATGGGAAGACATTCCATGATACGGCGATGCGCGCGGCGATGTTGCCGGGCGACTTGTTGGATCGCGCCCATGCGCGGGTTGTGATCTTCAAGAAGCGGCGTTTCACGTACTACCTGCCAGTGCTGGGGGCGTTGCCGCCGTTCACGAAGCCGACGGCAGCCGACCTAGAGAAGTTGGCAGCCGCCTTAACGCTGGCGTTTCACGGGACGGCGCCGAAGATCCGTGCCAAGGTGTTGTTCTTCGACTTTCCGAACGAGGCTTGGTTTGTGGTGCGGCGGGGCGGCCAGCCGATGCGGTTGGGCGTTTGGGAGGGCGAAGACACAGTGAGTAAGTTCCTGGTGCCGGAGGCGTATGACGGGATCGTCTACAACAAGCGGCACGGGGAGTTGCGGATCATCTCCAAGGCGGAGCGGGAATACCACTTAGGGTATATGAGGCGTTTCGGCGAATTGCTGACCGGCGATGCCGCCTTTTTCGGGCTGCGGACGGTGTTTCACCCCGAGGTTGTGGCAACCATGCGCCGTGACACGCTGGTCTGGACCGGCAACAGCAAGATCGCGTCGATCCGGTTGGCCGGACTGGGGTACCAGATGCCGGGCGGCGGGATTGTGAAGCGGACCGATCCGAGATGCCTGTTGCGCGAGAACGATGGCGGGGGGCGGTTGGTTCCTCCGCGGGCGGAGAAAGTGCTCTACGCCGAGTTCAAGTTCAAGATGCTACGCGACAAGTACGAACGGTCGGTACGCGTCGAGGCCGGCAGCGAGGCGACGTATTTGCGGGACTCGGACGTGGCACTAATCGAAGAGTGGTTGCGGCAGAACCGTTTGATGTTCATGGGCGCCGAACCGAAGGTCAAGGATGAGAAGGCTGCATAGGTTTTGGTGTTGCCTGGAAGAACGGGTGGACACGGCGGCACCGCTGGCACGGTGGCGCCTGTCCGCCGGAGACGACTTCGGGGTCTTGGAGCGGTTTCTGGCGCCGGTTGGCTCGGAACCGTCGCCGGTATTCCCCTGCCCTGAGTGTGGCAGGGACATGGTGGTGGTTCCCTGTGGCGGCGGTTTTGTGGGAGAGGCCGGCGAAGGCGCTCCTTGTAACGTTGCGAACGGTCTGACGGTGGCTGATGTTGCCGAGCACGGGATCGCGTGGACCGCAGTCCTGGGGTGGCTCGGGGCGATGGTCGGATGTGCCATGGAACGCGACGGCATTCGGTACGGGCACGTCGTGGCTGGAGGTGAGGTTGTGCAGGGATTCCGGCGAGTGCCGGCGCGCATCTGTTTCAGCGACGACGAGGCGACCATCGGAGACGAGGTGGCGCGATGGATGGCGTTGGCGGCAAGGCCCGGGATATTTCTGACGGCCCGGCACCATGCGCGGTGCGGGGTTTTGCTGGCGAAATCTGGTTGCGGCTACTTCGCGTTGGAGGACCTGATCGGCGTTGACGATCGTGGGTGCGGCGTGTTGGTGCGGTCGGTCGAGGCGCTTGTGCGCGAGATCGAGCAGACCGGAATGCTGGGTGGTGGCGCGGTGCCGGTGCTGCGGCGGATCGAGCATGACATCGAGTCGGTGGCGGCGCAAAAGCGCGAGTTAGTCCAGGAGAACACGGACCTGAAGGCAATGCAGGCACAGGGGATGTTCAAGTTCGTGTCGAAAGTTGAGGCCGGCGACCTGCGGCTGTTTTTGGCGATTCTGGCTCACGGCGACCAGTCGAAGGCCGCACGTGCGTTGGGGATGCGGGACTCCACTTTCCGCGAGCAGACCAAGGGGTGGCGAGCGAAGGGAGCGCCCTACCGTGTGATGCACTCACTGATCGAATGGCGTAAGGCGGTCGGGGGGAAGAAGGTGGTCAAGTATGACGATGCCGTACTTCAGCAAGATGCCCCGGGATCGGGGATCGGCGCGAATCTTCTGGAGCAGGTGCTTGAAGGGTTGCGCGAGATGACGACGACGAACTGGAACGCCGTTCGAAAGGAGCTTGAGGATGCCATTGTAGCCGAGTATCCGCGATAAACGCCGCGAAGACGGCGATTTTCGCAAGTCATTGGTGTGCAGGGGATAGCGGAAACGCTATCCCTTTTTTTGTGCCCTGTTTCCGCGAAATCCGGTGTAGGCGAGGAAGTGAAACACCAATGCTTAGCGAGGTGAGTATGCGCGACAGGATGCAAGGAAATGGACGGTTTCGTGAGGGGCGCGACGGGCGGGAACGGAATCCCCGGTTCGTCCAGAACCTCGAACTGGCCCGCGAGGGAGACGAGGCTGCCATCGACTGTCTGTGGAAGGAGTTCGGCGTGGATTACGCACGCGAAGGGGGACGCTATGAATGATTGTACGAATGATCTCCTGACGGCGCTTGTTACGGCCACGCCGGAGCGTAAGGCCGCAGCCTTGCGGGCGCTGCGCGGCGAGGTCGAGTTCGCGGCGAAAGTGCCGGAAACCGAGGCGTACCTGACGCTGCGGGAGGTCGGGCGGCGGCTGGGAATCTCGGCATGTTCGCTCTGGCGGTATGGCGTGCCGGGACATGAGTTGGGCGGGCGGAGGCGGTTCCGCATGAGCGAGGTCGAGGCGTATCTGGCTAGCGACGGGTTTAAGCAGCGGGCGGCGGATTTGAGGGAGGAGAGGGCGGAAGGGGGAAGGCAGAAAGAGAAAGGCTAAAGGCTGAAGACTGAAGACTGAAGACTGAAGGTGGAAATACGCGGCCGCCTTCGCCCGCGTAACGGGCTACGGCGCGCCAAGGTGGGTAGTGAATCGAAACGGAAACACGAGATAGTGAGGTTGTTATGACGGAAAGACAAACGGAGATGGCTGTGAAGTTGGTGCTTTCGGCGATGGTCTGTGCCCTTGGGGGTGCGTCCATGTACCTGACGGCAGGCGAGACCGGAATTGGATGGGCGGTCCTCGGGGTGGCGTTGGTCTGGGGACTTTTCTAAGGGTAAGTAACGCAACAAGGCAAACAAATCCGCCTGCGCAAATGCTAAGGCGGGACTAACGGGAGAACGACAATGGCAGTGCTACAGCAACCAGTGGTGAGCGGGAACGTGTTCGCGGAGGCGATCGGGGATGACCTGGCGCCGGCGGGGACATACGTGGGCACGGAGATCGAGATTCGGGACGAGTTCGGGGTGACCCGGCAGAAGTTCCAGAGCACGGAGTTGGAGACGGTGGATTTGACCACGTTCCTCTTCGGGTTCCGAGACGCGCAGGGGTTCGAACACCGGGTCGCGAGCCGGCGCATGAAGATCAGCGGGAACGAGAAGAGTTCGCTCTTCGCGTTCCTGAAGAGCCTGCTGGGGCGCGCGCCGCAGTACGGCTGGGACTACATGGAACTGCGCGGGGCGCAGTGCCTGCTGACGGTGGAGCACGTGACGCGGCGGGACGGGTCGGGGGTGTTCGCGGCGATCGCGGCGTTGAGTCCGGTGCCCCAGGGATTCGGTGGGCAGCCGGTATTGGGCGCGCCGGCGGCGCCGCGGCCGGGGATGGCTGGTCCGGTGACCAGTGGTGCGGCGGTCCCGCCCTACCCGGCGGCGATACGGCCGGGAGTTCCGGCCGCGGTGCGGCCGGCTGCGCCGGCGGCTAGTGCGTTGCCCGCGCCGACTCCGTTGCGGGCACCGGCACCGGCGAACGATCCGTTGCCGTTCTAGGGAAGGCTGAAGGCTGAAGGGTGAGAGGTGGTGGCGGCGGCCCGAAAGGGCCGCGCCGCCGGGGCGGGACAGGGATTTGTCGCACAGGGGCGCAGAGAGTGAGGTGTGTCATGGCGGTGTTGACGAAGAACGTGATCAAGGCGGGGCATTGGTACCTACCGGACGGAACGCCGGCGCATAGGATGGCGACGGCGGATGGCGGCGGCGAGCGCGTAACCACGATCCGGGATGCGCGGCGTTTGGGGTTGTACCCAAGCGTGACGAGTATCCTGGGGATTCTGGCGAAGCCGGGACTCGAGACGTGGAAGTTGAACCAGGTGGCGCTGGCGACGTTGCGCGCTCCACGTCAGGAGGGCGAAGGAGAGGAGTACTGGTGCAACCGCGTGAGGGATGTGGCCTTCGAGCAGGTCGAGGAGGCGGCGGACCTGGGCGGAGCGATTCACGCGGCGCTGGAACTAGCGATGGATGGGCATGAGTTCGATCCGGACATGGAGGTGTATGTCGCGCCGGTGTTGGCGTGGAAGGAGAAGACCGGAATTTCGATCGTCGAGCGGGAGTTCCGGGTGGTGAACACGGCGCATGGGTTTGCCGGCACGGCGGATGTGTTCTTCCGGTACGGCGATAATGGCATTGGGGTCCTGGACTATAAGACGCGGAAGACGCAGCCGGGGAAGCCGGTGGGGGCATACGAGGACCAGGCGATGCAGCTCGCGGCGTATGCGGCGACGTATTGGGGTGAGGAGAACATCGGCCGAGTGCTGGCGGCGAACGTGTTTGTGAGCACGACGGAGCCGGGGCGTATGGAGGTGGTGAAACATCCCCTGCCCCAGCGCGACTGGGAGGCGTTCAAGCTGGTGGCGGCGATGTGGCGGTATGTGAAGGGGTATGACCCGAGGAAGGGGGTGTGAGGTGCGGCGTGAACTGGAAAAGGCCGGCGCGGATTTCGTGGAGATAGTGGCCGCTGATTCGTCCTCGTGGCGGGTGCGCCACGAGAAATGCAGGCGCCTCTTCACGATGCCGCGACGTACGATCGAGGCGAGGGTGGGAACGCACCGTGCATCCTATTGCGGCTGCAGGTCGGTGCGGGTGAGTTTGATCTTGTCAATGATAACACCGTCACGCCCGTTGTATTGGTATATGACTGTCGTACCGGCCGCGAGCAGTTTCCGGATGCCGGGTGCCTGTGCAGAGGATGCCCGAATCCTTGGCGCAATTGTTGTGCGCCAGGCAACCATGTCAGTTGTGGCGCCGTCCATTGCTAACACCGTCTCCCTGATCGTGACGAGCTTGCCGGGGCCGGCCGTGGCGCCATCCATACGCGTTACCTCATCCAGCATCTTGGGGCACGTCGCGTTGATTTCTCTTACAACCGCTTGGTTCCAGCAATAGGACATCCTCAACATGCCGGCAACTACAAACACAAGGATTGTCCACATCGCCACCTTGGTCTGCGAACGCGTGTTCCTAAGACGTTTTGAAATCGAGAAGAGAAGCGCGACCGCAAGTGCCCAGAAAAGCGGCGCGGCGGCACCGCCGATGACGGCCGAGACGCGTCCGGTCTCCAGGAAGGTGTTTCGACTCCAAATCACCATGCTTAGCAGGGCAAAGAGGCCGGTTCCGATTATCAGTAACCGGCCGGGGCGCGGTTTGGCGTTCTGCTGTTCAGTATCTGGTTTGGCGTCCATTCCTACCTCCAAGTCTCAGCGATTGTTTCCAACGAAGTGGAGCGGCACACGAATGTGCTTTACGGATGGTAAAGCGCGTAGGTTGAGGAGTCAACGTTTCGAGGTGCTTCAAGGGTGCGTGGAGTTGGCAACGGTGGTGCGATGGGGAGGGCGTGAGACGCCATCTGTGAGACTTTGGTCATGGAATTCGACAAGACACAGCGCGTAACGGAGGAGGAATGGCGAGCGGGGGAGGCGGGGCCCGTCGTCGGCGTCGACTTCGAGACGTTCTACTCGTCCGCGTACTCCGTGGGTCAGATGGGGAACTGGGCGTATTGCCACGATCCGCGGTTCAAGGCCTGGGCGGTGAGCGTGACGGATGGGACGCGGACGTGCGTTTGTGAGCCGACGGCATTCCCCTGGGCAACGATCGCGGGGCGGGAGTGGGTGAGCCACAACCGGGAGTTCGACGAGGCGGTTTGGCGAAGGCTGAAGACTGATGGCTGGAGACTGAAGAAGGACGTGTACGGAGACTGGCCGGCGCGGTGGTGGTGCTCGGCGGCGGCGTGCGCGTTTCTCCAGTTGCCGCGGGACCTGGCGGGCGCATGCCAGGCGGTCTTCGGGATCGAGGTGGACAAGAGCGCGCGCAAGCGGGCGAAGGGACAGGACCGCGAAGCGGACCTGTTTGGGCACGCGGAAGACGATGCGGCATACGCGGCGACGGATGCGGAGATGGCCCTGGCGCTGTGGCTGGAACTGGAGAAGCAGTGGCCGGTGCATGAGCGGCGGTTGTTCGACCTGACCTGCGAGATGGGGCGTCGGGGCCTGTGCGTGGACTGGGCCTACGTTGACCGGTGCGCGGCGGATTTGCAGGCGACGGTGGAGTCGCTGGCCGCGGCGCTCCCCTGGCGGCCGGCACTCTCCATCCCGCGCTTCGAGGAGGCGTGCGACGCGGCCGGCGTGCCGCGGCCGGCGTCGACCTCGGGCAGTGATCCCGAGTTTCAGGACTGGGCGCACGCGAACCAGCGTAGCGAGGTCGTGACCTGGGCGCGGCACATGCAGCGGATCCGGTCGGCGAACCGGACGGCGAAGGTGCTGGACGGCATGCGCCTGAGGCGCATGCCGCAGGGTTCAGGTTTCGGGGTTCAGGGTTCAGAGGGAGAGGCTACGGATCGCGCGGAGGGGAGCGGCGGCCGTATGGCGTATGAACTCAAGTACTTCGGCGCCAGCACGGGGCGGTGGTCGGGCGGCGGCGGGTTGAACCTGCAGAACTACAACCGCAAGCCAGCGGAGGGCGTGGACCTGCGGCGGGCGATCGTCGCG
>JAQULY010000186.1 GCA_028718445.1 Kiritimatiellia bacterium | reverse complement strand
CGCCTTCGCCGCGCAGTACCGTCAGTTCCTGGACTTTTTGGCTTACCGGCCTGCCATCGGCTCGCGCGAACGCGTGGCAGCCGCGGCCTATCTGTTGCTGCAGGATCGCGTGGCGGAGGCGCAAGCGCAACTGGAGCGTGCCCGGCCTGAGGATGTGGAGACGCGGCTGCAATGCGCCTATGCCCAGGCGTATTTGGCCTTCTCGCGCGGACAGCCGGACGCGGCGCGACAGTTGGCCGCTGGCTACCGGGACTACCCGGTACCGCGTTGGCGCGACCGGTTCCGTAACGTCATCGCCCAGGCCGACGAGATCGCGGGAGCCGCCGGCTCCGTGCAGAATCCCGACCGTCGCGAAGAGGTGCAGGACCGGCTGGCGTCCGAGGCGCCGGCTCTCGCGGTGACCGTGGAGGGCGGCGGCATCAAGCTGACGTCGCGCAATCTGGCCTCATGTCGTGTGCGCTGCTACCCCATTGATGTCGAGTTACTGTTCTCGCGGAGTCCCTTCATGGGCGGCGAGCAGGTGCCGGGACGTTTCACCTTCGTGCGGCCGGCCTGGGAACAAGAGGTGACGCTGAGCGCGGGCGAATGCAGCCGGACCGTGGAATTGCCGGAGGCGTTCCGGCGGCGCAACGCGATTGTCGAGGCCGCCGGCGAGGGCGTTGCCAGCGCGCGGGCATCGCATACCCCCAATGCCATGCAGGTGCAGGTCGTTGCCAATTACGGACAGTTGCGGGTGCGTCGTGCCGACAACGGCAAGCCGGTGGCGGGGGCTTATGTCAAGGTCTACGCGCGCACGACGGCGGGCGAAGAAACGATCTTCCACAAAGACGGATATACGGACCTGCGAGGCGTCTTCGACTACGCCTCGATTTCTACGGAAGGGTTGGGTTCTGTCGAGGGGTTTGCCGTGCTGGTGCTCGACGACGCCCTCGGCGCGGTCATTTGCCAGGCGCCGCCTCCGCCGAGGTAACGGCGGTAGGACTGAGAGCGTCCCAGCACGTCAGCAGGTCAATGCGGGATGTCTTTTTCTTGGCGGCAGCGCTGCGGGAAATGAGGATACCGCGAGGCACCGTCCGGAAATGGGCCAACCGGGACGCGGTGCCACTTGATCGTCGCGGTTTGAAGCGAACTTCTTTGCGCACCTTCTGAACGGATGATCGCGTTCGGGACTCAGCAGCCATGAAGATCTCCTTCCATGATATAGGCAGGAACAGCAGACTTTGTGGCGATGCAACTGATCGGGTCAGACTCTGGTCTTACAAGGCGAAACTTCAACAAAAGAATTAGATAGAATTATAGCACCTGCGCATCGTTCGTGCAATCAGTACAAATTATCAGCCACGCATCTTCGTAAAGCATAGACAATCAAGCCTGAAACCTGTCTCCCGCCCTCTGCCCCGCGGGCGCTACGACGATGGTGACTCGCATCCGTCCAGGGCGTCATAGCGTTCCAGCAGACGCATGGCCCGGGCCTCATCCTTGCGGTCAACGCCGGCGATCATGATCAGATTGCGGGCCGATCCGAGCTGGTCGGCCAGGACATCCAGCGTTTCCAAACCGCGCTCGGACTGACCGGAGAAAAACTGTATGTGCTTGCCGGCTTTGGCGATCTTGCGGTAGACCTCCGGCCAATGCGTGATGTCCGGCTGGCCGGCGCCGGGCACCCATTGCACGCCCTTAAGTTCCGGGATTGCCAACAACGAGTCGAGATGAGGCAACTGCCCCGGTCCATCGAGATGATAGAAGGCGTTCTTCAGGCGCCGGCAGCTTGCCGCCAGTTCCGGCTTCACGAAGCGGTCAAACATGTCCGGGCCGATCATGTAACAGAAATCGCATTGCAGCATGTAATACGGTTCCTTCGAGAAGATCGGAGTCCAGGCAGTGAAACCGCGGTTGTGCGGCATCGCGGCATGCAGCCACCCGAAGTAATCCCACCACCGCGCATGGACCTGCCACGTTTGACGCTCCACCTCACCCGGAAAATCGAACAGGTCGAGCAGGAGCTGCTCCCCCGGACGGAAACTGGCCAGCACATCCAGATTGCCTCCAAGATCGGTCATACCGATCTGTGCCAACCCACCGAAACGGGCGTCCGCCGCACTGACGACGTCGCGAACCCGTCGGAACCACGGGGCGGCGTTGTTGGCCGCCAGGTCAAGGTCCTTGAGTTCGCGAATTTCCCGCGGTTGGAACCAAGTGGTGCTGACCTCCACGTCGTTATGCAACTCGCATCCCAGGAAGGCCGCCATCACACCCGCGCCAAAGTTGGGAAACACTGTTGGAAAGGCATCGCCAAGGAAACGCTGTCCCTCCAGCGTCCACTGCCAGACATCAACAACCTTCTCGATGGGCGTATCGAGTCCGTAAAAACTGCTGAAACCGTAGACGGGCAGTTCCGGGCGGCGGCAGCGCGGCTTGTACCCTCCCACCGTCACGGCAATCAACGGGCGCTCAAGTTCGCCTGACCACCATTTCCCGTAGTTGTCGGCTATGCGCGCCCAGCGCGCAGCATCGAATTGGCTGTCCATCGCTCGCCTCCGTGCGCCTGGCCGCTGGCGGGCATCGCTCGCCTGGATTCGGCCAAACGCGCCCGGAATGATAGCGAGATTGCGCGTGCGTGCAAGCTGATTGGGTTTGCTGATTGGGGTCGCCTGACCACGCTTTGGCTTTATGCTACACTTGGCGTGTGATGGCGAACGAGAAACCACATCGTCTGGAGCATCCCGATGAAAGTTATAGCATTCAATGGTAGTCCCCGGCCGGATGGCAACACCAGCCGCTTGATCCGACAGGTGTTCAAGCCGCTTGCTGCTGCCGGCATCGAGACGGAACTTGTCCAGGTTGGCGGCCACTTGATACATGGCTGCACGGCCTGCTTTCAGTGCTTCAAGAAGCGCGACGGGCGTTGCGTGCTGGAGGGCGACAGCATCAACGAGTGGATCGTCAAAATGCGGGAGGCGGACGGCATTCTGCTGGCGTCGCCAACCTATTTCGCCGATGTCACCCCGGAACTGAAGGCGTTGATTGACCGAGCCGGTTTCGTGGCCGGCGCCAACGGCAACTTCCTGAAACGCAAGCTTGGCGCGGCCGTGATCGCCGTACGCCGAGGCGGGGCCATACACGCCTTCGACACCATAAACCATTTCTTCCTGATCCGGGAGATGATCGTGCCGGGATCGTGCTACTGGAACATGGGCATCGGCCGCGAGAAGGGCGAAGTCGAAAAGGACGAAGAGGGCCTTCGCACCATGACGGTGCTGGGCGAGAATATGGCCTGGCTACTCGGCAGATTGCAGGCAAGCGGCGCCTGAACCGGCGCGGCAATTCTCAGTTCCCCGGCACCTTCTTCAGCAGAATGTGGAACCCCTGACTCTTGGCTCCCAGAAGGACGGCTCTTGCCTTCATGATTCTGAAATCAGTATTCGTCAATCTGCGGTTCGTATGCGGGGAAAACCCGCGGTCCAATCGAACTGCAGATTGCCGAATACTGAACCGCAGAACGTCGAAGGCCTTCGTGACTAACGGGAAACCCCGAAGCCGCCTCAGCGGCGAACGCACAGGATCGTCCCCTCGGCGCGGGTCGGAATGAATGTTGTCAGGCGCCCCACCCCTTCGGCGGCGATGCCAGGCACGCAACAGGGCAGATAGGTGTCGCTCCAGCCATGCCCGTTGCCACGATCGTCCAGACTCTCGATCAGTACTTCGACCTCGCGACCCACCCAGGTGGCGGCGAAGGCCTGACGTTGCGCGGCGCCCAGGCGGCGCAGTTCGCGCGCCCGTCGACGCGCTACCGCCACCGGCGGCCTACCCGGCATGAGCGCCGCGCGCGTGCCGGGACGCGGACTGAAGGCAAAGACATGCAGATTGCTGCATGGGATCCCCGACAGCAATTCGCGCGTGCGCCGAAATGCGTCTTCGTCTTCGCCCGGCAGACCGGAGATGACATCGGTGCCCAGCCCTAACCCGGGCACACGGCGCAGCACCGCCGCTACGCTGTCGCGATAGTCGTCGGCGGTGTATCGCCGCCCCATGGCGCGCAAGACCGCATCGTCACCGCTCTGCAGCGGCAAGTGCAGGCAACGGCAGAGTTTGCGGCAGGACGCCATCACGTCGGCCAGTTCACGTTCCACCGTGGCCGGCTCGACGGAACCCAGGCGCACGCGACCCAGCCCCTCCAGCCCGCACACGGCCGCCGTCAGATCCGCCAATCCGCGCGCGCCATCGTGATAGCACGCCAGATTGCATCCGGTGATGACCAGCTCCTGGTGTCCCGCCGCAATCAGCGCGCGCGCCGCATTCAACACCTCGTTCCAGCGGCGGCTGACGGGCGCGCCGCGGGTATGCGGCACAATACAGTACGCACAGCCGAAGCCGCAGCCATCCTGCACCCGCAGCAATGCGCGCTTGGTCCGGAAGACCGGCGTCGGCGGCGGGACGGCGACTGACGGCCCCGCCGTCATTCCCAGGCATGACAGTACGCGCGGAACCAGCTCCGCACGCGCCGCGCGCCCGATCAGAAGGTCGGCGCCGGCGGCGCGCAACGCCGCCGGCGGGGCGTGTTCCACCACGCAACCGGAAAGCACGATCAAGCGAACCGCGCCGCGCTGTCCCGCCTTGAGACCGCGCACCAGGCGCAACGTTTCGCGTTCGGCGGCGCGGGTGACCGTGCAACTGTGAACGACATAGACGTCGGCGCCTTCATCAGGACGCGTAACCGTCCAGCCAGCGGACGCAAAGGCGGCGGCAAAGTCTCCCTCTTCGGCCTGGTTCAGGCGGCAACCGAGGGTGATGAAGGCAACGCGCATCGCGCGGTCATTGCAGTGCGGCGCCGGTGCTGGCGTTGCCGACCATCCGCGCATAGCGGCGCAGCCAGCCGGTATAGGGCCGCGGTTGCCATGGCTTGGCGGCGGCGCGCCGGGCGGCGATTTCGGCATCGTCCAGCAGGGCTTCGAGTCGCCGTCCGGGGATGTCCAGGCGGATGCGGTCGCCATCGCGCAGCAGCCCTATCAGTCCGCCTTCGGCGGCCTCTGGCGACACGTGGCCGATACAGGCGCCGCGCGTACCGCCCGAGAAGCGTCCGTCGGTGATCAGCGCCACTGCTTCGCCCAGTCCTGCACCCATGATGTAGGAAGTCGGGCTCAACATCTCCTGCATGCCGGGACCGCCGCGCGGTCCCTCGTAGCGGATCACCACCACGTGGCCGGGCTTGACCTTGCCGGCCAGGATACCCTCGCAGGCTTCCTCCTGGGAGTCGAAACAGATGGCCTTGCCCTCGAACTGCAACATCTTCTCGGCGACGCCGGCCTTCTTGACCACGGCGCCGGCCTCCGCCAGATTGCCGCGCAGGATGGTCAAACCGCCGTCGCGCGAATAGGCCTTGTCGAGCGGACGGATCACGGTGGCATTCTTGATCTTCGCCGCCGCGACGATTTCGCCCAGCGTCTTGCCGGAGACCGTCGGACGGTCGAGCTGCAGCAGACCGGGAATCTCGGCGATGCGCTTGAGAATGGCAGGTACGCCGCCGGCGGCGTCCACGTCCTGCATGTGGTACTGGCTCGAAGGCGAGACTTTGCAGACGTTGGGGCACTTCTGCGAAATCACGTTGATGCGGTCGAGATCGTAGGCGATGCCGGCTTCGTGCGCCACGGCCAGCGCGTGCAGCACGGTGTTGGAACTGCCGCCCATGGCCATGTCCAGGGCGAAGGCGTTGTCGAGGGCCTCGACGGTGACGATGTCGCGCGGGCGCGGGCCGCCGGCCTGCGCCATGGCAACGATGCGCCGGGAGGCTTCGAGCCAGAGCTTGCGGCGGTGCGCGTCCGTGGCCAGGATCGTGCCGTTGCCGGGCAACGCCAGACCGATGGCCTCGCAGAGGCAGTTCATCGAGTTGGCGGTGAACATGCCCGAACAGGAGCCGGCGCCGGGACAGGCGTGGCACTCGATTTCTTCCAGTTCGTCCGCGTTGATCTTGCCATTGTTGAAGGCGGCCACGCCCTCGAAGACCGAGATCAGATCGAGGTTCTTGCCGCCGCGCGTGGCGCCAGCCGCCATGGGGCCGCCGCTGGCGAAGATGGCGGGCACGTTGGCGCGGATGGATCCCATCAGCATGCCGGGGACCACTTTGTCGCAATTGGGGATGAAGACCACGGCATCGAAGCAGTGCGCTTTGATCATGGACTCCACGGAATCGGCGATCAGTTCACGGCTGGGCAGCGAGTACTTCATGCCGTCGTGGCCCATGGCGATGCCGTCGCAGATGGCAATGGTATCGAATTCGAACGGAACGCCGCCCGCCTCGCGGATGCATTCCTTGAAGAACTCGCCGACCTTGTTGAGGTGACAGTGTCCGGGAACGATGTCGGTGTATGAGTTGCACACGCCGCTGAAAGGCTTGCCGAAATCGTCGCGTTTGACGCCCGTGGCCATCAGCAAACTGCGATGGGGGGCGCGTTGAAACCCAGTCTTGATCTGATCGCTGTCCATGTAACACTCCTGCGAGCGTCCGCGCCACCCGGCGCGGCTCGACCTCGCAATGCCGGGAAAGATAACACGACCTTGGCCTGTGGTAAAGCCGTGGAACAGGGGCGTGCGAGAGGGATCCAAAGGGCCAGGGCGCGAGTCGAGTTAGTTGACTCACGCAAGGAAAAGGGTTCGGGGTTCAGGTTTCAGGCGCGCCGCTGGCATGTGGCCGGTTGGAGCATATGGGAATCGTCCTATTCCAGGCGAACCGCGGATATCCGATTTCCGAATACTGAACTGCAGAATGTCGAAGTCAATTCCGTCTCCTCGCTGGAGGCCCCTGCATTCATGACTCATGGTCTGGACGTCACGCTAAGACAGTAGCGCGGGACCTATGGGACCGCGCATCCGCTTTTCACGTCAGCCCTTCGTTGTAGTAAACGAACAGGCCGTCTTTGCCCGGCGCGACGAGGTCGAGGCGTCCGCTACCGCGCAGGTCGGCCAGCGCGAAATGGATGCCGCAGCCTTTGCCGACACCGATCTGACCGTAGTCAATCACCTGCTTGGAGAATGATTCACCGTTCCATTTGAAGTAATAGATGCCGTAATCGTCCCATTCGCCGACGTCATTACCGTTGTGCGCGCGGTGCCGCTTGCCGGTCACCAGCTCGCACTGGCCATCGCCGTCAATGTCCACCCATTGCATATCGTGATATTGGGCGTTGAAGGGGTCTATGGGATGAACGGTCCATTCGCGCCGCTTTCCGGTGCGCTTCTGTTCCAGCCACCACAGGCCGTAGCCATGGGCATTGCCGGATATAATGTCGTTTACGCCATCGCCATTCACGTCCACCACCAGCATGGGAACGCTTGCCCGACCACCCCAGGGCGCCATCGAAAAATCCTCGTGCCATTGCCAGACGCCCCCCTCGGGGTCTGCCGGCGCTTCCAGCCAGCCTTTGCACAGCACAATGTCCATGCGCCGGTTGCCGGCAACATCGCCGCACCCCAAGCCATGTCCCTGTGCGCCTTGGTCGAACTTGTGCACCACATTCTTCCTGAATTCGCCGCTTCCCTTGCCCGCCTTCAACACGAGCTTGTAGTAGGCCACTTCCGGATTGCCGGGCGTGTTCGGGACTATCTCCAATTGCCCGTCGCCGTCAATATCCCAAGCACGGGTTGTCTCGATGTTGCCGGTTTTGGCGATCTCGTGCAGTGGCCAGGGCTTGCCGCGTTCGCGGGGATTCTCCCGCCATTGCAGCGCCGCGCCCCACCAACCGCCGGTGATGTGGTCCAGGTATCCATCCCCGTTGACATCCATGGCGATGGTCGAGAAGTCGTCGTAGTATTCCCCGGCCGCCAGCACGTCCCCAATAGGGTGTCTCCGACGGAAATCGGGCCCCTGATACCAGAAGCCCCCGCTCACAATGTCCGGCACCCCATCGTTGTCGGCATCGAATACCCCGGCAGATTCGTAGGTGTCGTCGGCAATCCAAACTTTCTTCCAGCGCAGTGGCATATCGTTCTCCCAATGTCAATGTAGGTCAGTCGATGCAAACGATTGCAGGTACTGCCGTGCGAGCCTTAGATCCTCCAAAGCTTCGGCGGCCTCGCAGAGGGGCTTGATCTCGCCCCGTATCGCGCGCACGAAGTTGATGGCCTGCTGGCGCATGGCATGGATCCAGGGCAACTGCGGCACGATCGTCTGCGGCGTGACCCCGTCGCCGGGATCCTTGAACATCTCGACCCGACCGGGGCGGTTGCTGGCCAGCGGCGCCGGCAGATCCAGTTTCACGTAGCCCTTTTCGAAACAGACCAGCGCCGTTTCCTGCCAGTCCACCGTCGTGCGGTATGGCGTCATTTCGATCGTGCCCGTGACACCGCTGGCGCTCTCCGCCACGAACAGCACCGCCGCCTTGTCCGCAAACGTCACCCGGTAGGGTTCGCCCAGGAGATGGCGCAGCAGGTTGACCTGATGGATGTAGTAGTTCACGAACGCGATATAGGGATCGGACCAAGTCGCCTCGACATCACGCGGCAGGCTCGGGATCTTCTCGCCAGTCTGAATCAGGTCAGCGAACCCGCTGGCCACGAAGTCCCCGGACGGCATCGTCAGCCGCACGTACTTGAGCTGGCCCAGTTCGCCGGTCTGCTTGAGCCGCTCGATCTCAGCCTTGGCATACATGGTGGCCGGGTCGCTGCGCTTGTGGTACCCGACCATGTGCCATGAACCGCCGGCCCCGAGCGCTGCGAGCATCCGCTCGCCAACGTCCACCGCGGCCGCCAGCGGCTTCTCCGTGAAGACCGGCACGCCTGCTTTGTATAGCGGAATTACTACCTGTCCGTGGCGGTCGAACATCTGCGACGCGACGATGCCGTCCAGTTTTTCCTTGGCCAGCATTTCTTCGCCGCTGGCATAGGTGCGAGGCACGCCATACTTGCGCGCCACGGCCTCCCGCAGTTTGGGCCGAAGCTCGGCCAGCGCCACGACCTCGCAGTCGGGCACCATCACGTAGTTCTTCAGGTGGGCGCACTGCCCCATGCCGCCTACGCCTACGAATCCGATACGCACTTTTTTCTGCTCTGCCATATTGTCATGCACCTTTCTTGCCCCTTGTTGCTTATATGTTGCCTTGCGAAGGCCTGGGCGACAGGGACATGACTATTGCACTTTTGGCCCAATTAGTGCAAAATCTGAGTCCATTCTAGGCGTTGGGCTGGCTTGCCGCAATGGCGGGCATTGCCATTTAGTTGACGATAATTGCTGTCATGAATTTCACTCAGGTGACGTTGCTCGGGGGCGTGGGGCATCTGATCGCTCCGCCGGATTGGAGCATGGGCGCGCATCAACATGAACGGCACGAGCTGATCGTCGTACTGCGAGGCGTAACGCACGTCTGGATCGGCGGCGAACATGTGCGTGGCACGGCCGGGGACGTGTGGCTGTATCCGCGACTGACCGACCATCGTGAGACCGGCGACCCCCAGGGGGATTTCGAGACGCTTTTCTTCAGCTTCCAGGCGCAGGGGGTGAGATCCGGAAAGCTCATCGCCAGCCGCGACACCGAGGGCCGCATCCGTCAGATGGCGCTGTGGATGAGCGAACTGCTGGAGAACCAACCTCCCCGCCTGGAGGAGGAGCTTCAGAATCTGACACGGGCCATTCTGGTGGAGTTTCTGCGCAACCGGGAATATCGCGCCCACGATCTGGTCACCCGCCTGCGCCGGCACATGCGCGAGCATGTCACCGA
>JAQULY010000185.1 GCA_028718445.1 Kiritimatiellia bacterium | reverse complement strand
GACGCTGGAACAGGGCATCAACGTGAAGCTGCCCCGCGGCGCCGCCGACCGGATTGACCAGCTTCAGTCGCAGAACGTGACGATTGACATGCAGGGGCAGGTGTTCTTCAACAACCGGCGGATCGAGTTGCCCGAGCTGGAACTCAAGCTGACCGAACTGGTGGCCAAGGATCCGCAGGTGGCCATACTGGTGCGCGGGGACGAGCGCATCGAGTACGGGCAGATCGTCAAGGTTCTGCGCGTGCTGCATAAGTCCCGCGTAACGCGGATGGCGCTGGTGACCGAACCGGGTTGACCATGGCCAACGAGATTTACACCCGTTCCCTGACCGTCTCCTTTGTGGCGCACGCCGCCGTCATCGGCGTCTTCCTGCTGGTGGCGCTGGTGCAAGGCTGCATCTACCGCCACAAGAAAGTCGAACTGATCGAGTTCACGGTCGCCGTCAACAGCGGCGATGTCGAAGAGCCTCCAGACGAGCAGCCGCCCGAACCCAAGGAGCCGGAGAAGCTGCGCGAGCCGGATAAGCCGCCCGAGCTGCCTCCCGAACCCGACCGCATACCCGAGCCCAAGAAGGAGGTCAAGAAGCCTCCCGAGAAGAAACCGGAGCCCAAGAAGCCTGATCCTCCCAAGCCCACCGAAAATAAGAAGAAACCGATCGACAAGGGCAAGCGCATCAAGGCCCCGCCGCAACCCAAGCCTGTCCGGCAGACGATGAGCGATGCCGAAATCGAGAAATGGCTGAACCGCCGCGCGCGCGTCGGCACGGTGGACTCGCTGCCCACCAGCGAACAGGCCCTGAACTTCGCCCTGGTGCGCAATGCGCTCCACGAAGCCTGGGACCAACCGCCGCGCGCCGACTCCGGCTCGCGTCCAGCCGAAGTGGAGTTTACGCTGGACAGCGCCGGACGCATCTCCGCCCCGCGCATCGTACAGTCGTCCGGCAGCGCCGTTTTCGACGCCTCCGTACTGACGGCCGTGCGCGCCGCGGGGCGCATTCCGGGACTGTCGGCCCGTTTCCTGAAGGAGTATCCGAAGCTGTCCGTGGAGTTCAAGCTGGAAGAGTGACCGCGCTTTGAAAGTTGAGCGTTGAGCGTTGAGCGTTGACCTTTCCCGGAACAAATCAACACGCCCGACCAGCCGGATGCTGCCGGCAGCCGCGGCGCTGTTCTGCTGCTGGCAGGCGGTCCTCGCTGCCGACGCTCCCACGGTTTTCCGCCGCACCATCGAGCGCGTCGCTTCGCTCGATCCCGCCGAGGCGGCCTCCGCCTATGCCGCCCGTAGCGTCGCGCTGGTTTACGAGACTCTGCTCGAGTACGACTATGTCGCGCGTCCCTACCGGCTGATACCCGGACTGGCGGCGTCTCTTCCGGAAATCAGCGCCGATGGGTTGACTTACACCGTTCGCATCTCCCCCGAGGCCCGCTTCGCGCCCGATCTCTGCTTCGGCCGGGACGAACAGGGCCAGCCGCGGGGTCGCCCGGTGACCGCCGCGGACGCGGTCTTTGCCTTGAAACGCCTGGCCGATACCAAGCTGGCTTCGCCCGGCTACTGGCTGCTGGATGGCCGCGTGCGCGGGCTCGACCGCTTCCGGGCGGCTTCGCGCGCCTCTTCCCCGACCGACTACTCGATCCCCGTCGAGGGCCTGCAGGCCACGGATGCCCGCACCTTGCGCATCGAACTGCTGCAGCCATGTCCTCCCTTTCTGTGGATGCTGGCCATGACCTATACCGCCGTCGTGCCACCCGAGGCCGTCCAGGCCTACGGCCGCGCTTTCGGCGAGCACCCGGTCGGTTCCGGCCCATACCGCCTGGCGGCCTGGCGCCGCAACTACCAGATGCGCTTCGAGCGCGATCCGCACTGGCGCGGCTGGCGCCAGGGCCCGGCCGCCTTCACCGCCGGCGCCGGCCCGCGCCCATTCGATCGCCTGCTCTTTCCGGTCATGGACGACTCCTCCACGCAGTGGCTTGCTTTCATGGCCGGAGAACTCGACATGCAGGGCGAGATCGCGCGCGACAGTTGGGAGCTGGTGGTGACGCCCGAGGGCACGCTGCGGCCCGAGTTGGCCGAGCGCGGTCTCTGCCTGGAATCCATGCCGACGCTGGAGGTGGCCTACATCGGGATCAACATGGACGACCCGCTCCTGGGCGCCAACCGCGCCCTGCGGCAGGCGCTGAACTGCGCCTTCGACGCGCCACGCTGGGAGCGCTACTACCAGGGACGCGTGCTGGCGGCGGACGGCCCCGTGCCGCCCGGCGTGGCCGGACGTCTCGACACTCCACCACCCTACGGGTTCGATCTGGACAAGGCGCGCGCGCTGCTCGCGGAGGCCGGCTATGCCGGCGGCATCTCGCCCGCCACCGGACGGCGCCTGCGGCTGACACTCGACCTGGGGCGTACCACGCAGGAGGTGCGTGAGTCCACCGAACTGATCGTGGCCTTCATGGAACGCGTGGGCATCGAGCTGGTTCCCGAGTACCATAATTGGCCGGCCTTTCTGCGCAAGGTGTCGCAACGCCAGTCGCAGCTTTTCCGCATCGGTTGGGTCGGCGACTACCCGGACGCCGAAAATTTCCTGCAACTCTTCTACAGCCCCAACGCTTCGCCGGGCCCCAACCGCTGCAACTTCCGCGCCCCCGCCTTCGACGCCCTTTACCGCGAGGCGCTCGCCGCCGTGGACGAGTCCGAGCGCTTGCGGCGCTACGGGGACATGCAGTCCATCGTGCGCACGGAGTGTCCCTGGATTTTCATGCACTTCACGCGCGCTTACACGCTGCGCCACCAGCGCGTGCAGGGATTCAGGCCGCATGATTTTCCGTATGGGATGGAGAAGTACCTGAGGTGCGGAGAGTAGAGTGGGGATTCAGGATTCAGGATTCAGGGTTCAGGGTTCAGGGTTCAGGCGTGCCGCTGGCGTAACGCCAGATGGCGAGAGCTCAGGATACGTATCGTGATGGATGAAGCGCATAACAATATACGCTACGTTCGGACACTCTGTCTGGCGCTCGCGGCTTGCCTCCTCTGCCTGTCCGCGCGGGCCGAGGATGGCGAGTCCTGGGGCGACGCCGTTACGCGGTGGTGGGAAGACACTTCCGAAACGGTGATGGACTTACTCACTGACGATGACTACCGCGCAGAGGTCGGCGCCAGCGTGCAGTCGTGGTTCGGCGATTTCGTTGAGGGGCTGCACGCGCAATCGGTCGAGCAGATGGCCAGCCGCGCGGATGAGGCCCGGCAGGTGGCGGCATGGGCTCGGCAGTACGAAGCGCTGGCGCCCTATGCTTCCTGGCTGGAGACGCGCATCGCCTACTTCGAAGCGGCGCGGGATGCCATGAACATGGTGCCCGAGCGGCCGCCGGTGACGGTCGTCAAGCCGCCGCCCAAGGCTCCCAGTGTCGTTCGCAAACCACTGTCTCTGCCCCCGCCTCCCCCGCCTCCCCCGCCCCCGCCGCCTCGGACGCCCGAGCGCCGCATCGCGAAGAGCGCGCCTCCGCCACTCCCGCCGCCGCGCCCGAAGCAGGCACCTGCGCCGGTCGCGGCCGCGGCGCCGGACACATCCCGGAAGCGGACCGAAACGGTCTCGCGTCCATCGTACTGGCGCAAGCGCGTGGCCGCGCAACCGCTGCCGGACCGGGCAAACGATCTCACCCCGGCGTTGGGTCGGATCTTCCGCGACGAGGGCGTGCCCGACTGCCTGGTCTGGGCGGCCGAGGTAGAGTCGTCGCTGGATCCCGCGGCGCGCAGTCCGGCGGGAGCCGTGGGGCTCTTCCAACTGATGCCGGCCACGGCGCGCGGTCTTGGGCTTAAGACCAGTCGGCCGGACGAACGCCTCGATCCGCACAGCAATGCGCGCGGCGCCGCGCGTTATTATCGTCAGTTGTATCAACGGTTCCGTTCCTGGCCGTTAGTCTTCGCGGCCTACAACTGCGGCGAAGGCCGCGTGGCCGGCGCGCTCAAGCGCTCGGGCGGGGATGACTACGACGCCATCGCCCACCGGCTCCCGCTCGAAACGCGCATGTACGTGCCGCGCGTCCTGGAGACCATTCGCCTGCGCGCCGGTGTCGCGCCGGAGGCAATCCCGGGCATCGGCTGACAGGCCCCTTGTGCGATCTTTACGCTTGACCATATGCCTGGTTTTGGTTCAACCTAACGACTTGCGCCTCATGGGCTTTGTCGTAATGTGCTCAATGGATGGCAGGAAACGCACCCGCGATGTGGAACAAGTTGATAACGCTGTTTTCCAATGACATAGGCATTGACTTGGGGACAGCCAACACCCTGGTCTACGTCAAGGATCGCGGCGTTGTGTTGCGGGAGCCGTCGGTGGTCGCTATCCAGGAAGGCACAAAACGCATTCTGGCGGTAGGCGACGAGGCCAAGCGCATGCTGGGGCGCACGCCGGGCAATATCGTGGCCATCCGTCCGATGAAGTCGGGTGTCATAGCCGACTTCGACATCACCGAGGCGATGATTCGCTACTTCATCCGCAAGGTGCACACGCGCAAGCTGGTGAAACCGCGAGTCATCATCGCCGTGCCCGGCGATATCACGGAGGTCGAGAAGCGCGCCGTGCAGGAGTCTGCGCGGCACGCCGGCGCCAGGGAGGTCTTCCTGATCGAGGAGCCGATGGCGGCCGCGATCGGCGTGGGCTTGCCCGTGCAGGAGCCGGCCGGCAACATGATCGTGGACATCGGGGGCGGCACCTGCGAAGTCGCGGTTATCTCGTTGGCGGGCATCGTGTATGCGCGCAGCGTTCGCGTTGGCGGCGACGCCATGGACGAATGCATCGTGCAGTACATGCGCCGAGTTTATAATTTAATGATTGGGGAACGGACGGCGGAGGAGATCAAGATCACGATCGGATCGGCGTATCCGATGGCTGAAGAGAAGACCATGGAAGTCAAGGGCCGCGACCTGGTGGCCGGACTTCCCAAAACGCTGACGGTTACGTCCGAAGAGATTCGAGAAGCGTTGCAGGAGCCGATTTCCGCGATCGTCGATGCCATACGCATCACGCTCGAGAAATGCCCCCCCGAATTGTCGGCCGACCTGGTTGACAGGGGCATGATCTTGGCCGGAGGCAGTTCGCTGCTGCTGGGCCTGGACCGATTGGTGGCTGAGCAGACCGGGTTGCCCGTGCACCGGGCGGACGACCCCATGAGCGCGGTGGCTGAAGGCACCGGGGTGGTGCTCAGCGAGCTTAATTTCCTGTCCAAGACAACTTCACGACGTGTTTGATTTTCCGCCGCATCCGCCCCGCGGAGCCGCTTGACGGCTCGCTGGAGCGTGGATGACAAGGTGGTCGAGAGTCTGGGGGCTGTGCCTCGGGTTGACGGTGGTGTTGCTGTTGTTTGGCGGCACGCGCCGATGGGTGCATCGTGCCGCCCGTGAAGGCATCTATCCCTTTGAGAACAGCGCAGCCTGGGTCAAGCGGCAACTGGTGGACCGATTTCCACGTGTCTGGCGCTCGGCCGCACTGACGGCGCGCAACCAGGCGCTGGAAGCCGAGGTGGCGCGTCTGCGCGTTGACGCCGCCCTGATGGAGCAGGTTGCCGCCGAGAACCGGGAGTTGCGCCGCCAGATGGGCACGGCGCAGTTGTTGGCGTGGGGTCGCTTGGAACCGTGCGTCACTCTGTCGCGCGGCGGCGCCACAGGATGGTGGCGGCAACTGCGCATCAACAAGGGCAGCGATCACGGGGTCGCCATCGGCGACGCCGTGCTGGCCCCGGACGGCCTGGTCGGACGCGTGGTTGACCTCTCCGCCAACACCGCCGAGGTCCGCCTGATCACCGACGCCCATAGCCGCATTGCCTGCCGTCTCGATCCCGCCCCGCCCGACGCCGGCGGAGTGTACGGCGTACTTCATGGCAGCGGCTGGCGAGCCGGCGATCCGGAACTGCCCGAAATGCTCTACGTGATCGAGCCGTTGCGGCTGCGCTACCTGGAGCGTGACGTGACACCGGCCCCACGCACCCGCGTGGTCACCTCGGGGTTGGGCGGCGGCCTCCCGGCCGGGCTGCTCGTAGGCTACCTGTTGGCGTCCGAAGTGGACGAGAACGGTCTCTACCGCATGGGCGATGTCATGCCGGCGGCGGACCTGCGCAACCTGCCGCTGCTGTTTGTGCTGACCGGAAGGAGCGGCGGACCGTGAAGCTGGATCTACCGGTCATGCTGATGGCGTTGAGCGTGGCGGCCGCCCTGCAGGCGTTGCTGCCGGCCATGCCGTGGACTCCCCTGAAGGTGCCGCTATTGACGGCCGTGGCGCTCTATTACGCGCTGCGACGCCAGCCGGCGAGGGCGCTGACGGCGGCGCTCTGGGCGGGCATTCTGACGGATGCTTTGGGCGGCGTGCCGCCGGGAGTGTCGGCCCTTTTCCTTGCGGCGGTGGCGCTGGCGCTGCTGAGCGCGCGGCGCGTGTTGCCGGGTGAAGCCTGGACGACAGCCGCCCTGGCCGGCGCGGCCGTCGCACCGCTGCTGGCGATGGCGCAATATCTCGCCCTGCGACGTCACTGGGAGTCACAGCCCGAGACATGGCCGCTGATCTCATCGTGGCTGCTGCTGGCGCCGGCCGGCGCGCTGGCCGCTGTTGCGGCCATGCCGCTCTGCAAGCGACTGGATGTCTGGGCCGGCAACGTACAACTGAAGGACGAAATCGCCAACCGTGACCGTTGATGTCATAATGCCAGTGCCGCGATGGCGGATGACCGCGCTGGGGCTGCTGATGGCCGCCGGTTTCCTGGTGCTGGGACTGCGGCTCCACCGCGTGCAAGTGGTGAACGCGCCGGCCTACACCGGCGCCCAGAACCGCCAGAGCATCCGGCGCGTGCTGCTGCCCGCGCCGCGCGGGCGCATCTATGACCGGCACGGGCGCTGCCTGGCCGACAACCGGCCCAACTACTGCCTGGCCGTCTATGTCGAGGAGTTACGGCTGCCGGGTCGCTGGTCGCGTACGATCGACGCCGTGGACGCGGAGATTGACCGCGTAGCCGCGCTGCTGGGCGTGCCGCGCCAGGTGACGCGCGCCGAGATCGAGCAGCACGTCAGCACGCGTCTGCCGTTGCCGCTGCTGGCCTGGCAGGGCGTTGACGCGCGCACGCTGGCGCGCTTCGCCGAGACGCTGGCGCCGATGCCCGGCATAGACGTCTACGTGCAGCCCGAACGCGTCTATCCCTACGGTACGCTGGCCGCGCACGTGCTCGGATATGTCGGCCGCGACCGCCCGGTTCTGACCAACGAGTTCTATCATTACGACGTCATGGGCATGCGCGGCCGCGCCGGCATCGAAGCGTTCGCGGACACGCGTCTGGCAGGCACGCCCGGCGGACGCCTGCTGCGTGTGGATGCCACCGGCTACATGCGCGCAAGCTGGCCCGGCCGCGACGCCATTCCCGGAGCGGACCTGCATCTGACGCTCGACGCCGGCCTGCAGGCCAGGCTGGAACAGGAACTGGCCGGACGGCGCGGCGCCGGAGTGGTGCTTGACCCGCGCAACGGCGAAGTGCTGGCGATGGCCAGCGCGCCGGCGTTCGATCCCAACCGGATGAGTCCCTCGATTTCCAGCGCGGACTGGCGCGACCTGAACGGCGACAGCGCCCGCCCGTTGTTCAACCGCGTCATTCAAGGCGGCTACCCACCCGGCAGCATCTTCAAACCGTTGGTGGCCGTGACCGCGCTCGAACACGGCGTGTCACCCGACTTCGCCTACGAGTGCGTAGGCGCTTTTCCGCTCGGGCAAATGCGTCTGCGCTGCTGGTCGCGTGGCGGACACGGCGCTCTGACGATGCGCAGGGCCATAGAACAATCCTGCAATCCCTACTTCTGCAATCTGGCCGTCACGCTCGGGCTTGGGCCAATCCACGAAATGGGACGGCGCGTCGGATTTGGCGCGCCCACGGGTATCGGGCTGCCGGGCGAGGGCGCCGGCCTGCTGCCCAGCGACGCCTGGAAACGGCGAGTTCAGCATGACGCCTGGCGCCCCGGCGACACGGCCAACCTGGCCATCGGGCAGGGACAATTGCTGGTGACGCCATTGCAGATGGCGGTGTTTGCGTCGGCCCTGGCCAACGGCGGACACATCTATCGGCCTCGACTGCTGTTGGGCGCGCCCGGAGAGGCGGCCGACGCGCCGTCGCGCGAACTGGGCTGGTCGCCGCGGACGCTCGAAGTCGTGCGTGGCGGCATGCATGACGTGATCCATGCCGAGCATGGCACCGGCAAGCGGGCCCGCGTGGACGGACTGACAATGGCAGGCAAGACCGGGACGGCCGAGTATGGCCCCGCCGCCAACCGGCGCACCCACGTCTGGATGATTGCCTTCGCGCCTTTTGAGGCGCCGCGCGTGGCGCTGGCCGTGCTGATCGAGGATGGCGAGTCGGGCGGGTTGACGGCCGCGCCCGTGGTCCGCAACCTGCTGGAATATCTTTTCCCGCCGCCCGCCGCGCCCGCCTTGACGCCGGAGGGACCGGCATGAAGCGCCATCTGCTGGACAGGTTGCCCTTCGATCTCGGACGGCTGCGGCGCATGCGTTTGGGTATACTGCTGTGCATGGCGGCACTCATGGCCATCGGCGTGTGCTTCGTCTATAGCGCGAACTCCATCCGCGACAATCTCAGACTGCAGTCCCAGTACCTCGCGCACGCCCAGTTGGCGGTGTTGGGGGTGCTGCTCAACCTGGCGCTGGCCTACTGCGACTACCGTCGCATCCTGCGCCTGGGGTGGCTGTTCTACGCCGGAACCATTGGCCTGCTGCTGGCGGTGCCGTTCATGGGAACGGACATGGGCATGGGGGCGCGGCGCTGGGTTTTTGGCATCCAGCCGGCCGAGTTCGCGAAACTGGCCACGATCATCGTGCTGGCGCAGGTGCTGGGAAGGCCGTCGGCGCGCCGCGACATCTGGGAGTTCCTGCTGGGTGGGCTGATCGTGGCGCTGCCGGCGGGGTTGGTCATGCTGCAGCCCGATCTGGGGACGGCGCTGGTCTTCGTTTTCGTGCTGATGGCAATGCTCTTCGCGGCCGGAACCGCGCCGCGCGCGCTGTTGCTGATCGTGCTGGCGGGCGCCCTGTCGGTGGGGGCGGTGCTTGGCGCCATCGTCATACAAGAGCGCGCCAGTGCGGCGGCCACCCCCGCCGCCGTAACCGCCCAGGCCGGCGCGCCGGCGCCGGCGGCGCCATCCGGGTGGCGCCATACGGTTCTGTTGCGCGCCTGCGGACTGGCCACCGGTTTCCTGGACGACTACCAGCGGCGGCGACTGCTGGACTATCTCTATCCCGAGAGCGACCCCGTCAACCTCGGCTGGAACCGACGCCAATCGGAGATTGCCGTCGGTTCGGGCGGCATCTGGGGCAAGGGCTTTCTCAAAGGGGACCAGAATTTGCTGGGATACCTTCCTCAGAAGGTGTCGGCCAATGACTTCATCTTCTCGGTGCTGGCCGAGGAGAAGGGGTTTGCGGGGGCAATACTTGTGCTGCTGCTGTTCGCGGGAATCGTCTTTCCCGGACTGGCGGTGGCTGCAACCTGCCGTGACGGCAGCGGCCGGTTGCTGATTGCGGGCATCGTGGCGCTGATCTTCTGTCATGTCTTCATCAATGTCGGCATGACCGTGGGACTGCTGCCTGTAAAAGGTTTGCCGTTGCCGTTCATAAGTTACGGCAGAACGTTTATGTTGACCGCAACGGTTGCGCTGGGCCTGCTGCAGAGTGTAGCGGTCCACAGGGATCGCGCCGCGGCGCGGATCGTGGAGTGATCGAGCGGTCTAAAAGCGGAAAATAG
>JAQULY010000184.1 GCA_028718445.1 Kiritimatiellia bacterium | reverse complement strand
GGCGCTTTCCGGCAGGTAGCGTCTGGATCGGCGATAGGCCGACACCGCATCTCGGGGCCGTCGCCGCGTTTCCGCGAGCAGTCCCTGCCGGTACAGGCGCTGCGCCTTAAGGACGGGATCGATGTGGCGGTCGAGTTCCCGTCGCGTGCGACGCCAGACTGGCGCCAGGTCCGCGATACGCCCGGCAGTCGCTTTAAGCGCCGGCAGCAACGCACCGAGAAAGACCCAGTAAGCATCCAGCGCGGCTCGTCGCATGAAGTCGTCAGACAAGGGACGCGTGCTCCGCAAAAAATGGACGCGCCCCCTTTCCAGGACGCGGATACGGTCGTCCAGGAAGCGGAACCCGTCGCGTGCCTGCTTGCGGCGCACGAGCAGTCCGTCCCGCCGGACGGCCTGCGCATAGGGCAGGAGTTCGTCGAACAGCTTCACCGGCCCGCCCACGATCGCGCGGCGCCAGCGGTGCGGCAACGGCGCGAGCTGGCGCATCTGCTCCTCCACGTCCTCGAGCCGGGTCCAGGCGGTGTTTCCGAGGAACCCGTGCGACGATACCGGGGTAGTGAACCAACCGGTGTGGCGCCGTTCGAGCGACTCCAGCAGGCGCACGGCCTCGACGTTCTCGCGGACCGACTGGCGCTTGCCGAAAATCGTCAGGTGCCGGTCGGAAAAGCTCTCGAAGCCCACCTGCCAGACCGCCACCACGAAGCGGTGCTGCCGCGCCAGACGGATGGTTTCTTCCAGCTCCCGCTCATGGCGCAGGATCCATTCGACGCGCGAGCGCAGCCGCACCTCCTTGAGCAAGATCCCGCGCGCGATGGCGCGTTGCAGCAGCGGCAGGATGAAGCGGAACGGGGCTTCGCTGCCGATGGCGAAGCGCTGAAATCCATGGTGTTCCTGCAGGAACGCCATCTGCTCCAGCAGCAGGTTCAGTGTCGGTTCCAGCGCCGCCGCCGCATATCCGCCATAAGTGCAGAAACTGCAGCCGCCCGATCGCCGCTGCGCGGCCAGCCCCGCGAACCGTGCCTGCGCACGTTCGGTCAGAGGCCGGCACGCAGTGTCGAGCGCAAAGGGGGCGGTCGCGGGCCGGAGCGGACGCGCGCGGCACGGACATCCCAAATCCGCCACCAGCACGGGAGGATCACCCCTCTGCGCCACCGGCGGCGTGGGGCCCCGGAACCCCAGGTAGGTCCAGTCGACGCGCGGGGCGAATGGCGTCAGCTCCCGCTCGAGCGACAGATCCTCGATCGGCGCCGTGCAGTCGATGAGTTGGCGGCCGGCCTCCCTCCTCGTGAAGAACAGATTGGGCACGGCGTCCAGCGCACGTTCGCCGCGCAGGGCCGCAACGAGGGCGCGCAGGGCCTCACGACCCGCACCTGCAATCGCGAAGTCCACGTCCGCTTTGGCAAAAATATCGAGAAAACCGTGCCCGCCGACGACGATGCGTGTGGCGGGTGCAGCGGCTTTCGCACGGCCAACGATCCCGTAGGGCGCCATATGCTCCAGCCCCACCAGATCGACCTGCCGTTCCCGCAGGTAGTCCTCGAGCAGCGAGAGCCGTCCCGCCGCCAGGCAGAGGCAATCCACCTCGCAGCCCATGGCTTCCAGGTCCGGCACGAACAGGGGCATGTTCATGTGCGGAAGCTGCAGCTTCTGCTGACATTGAACAAAACAGACCCTGAAGCTCATGCGTGCGTGCGTCCTGTTTCGCTGTCGCTCATGAATCCTGAGGCACCTTGCGGCGCAGTTGCTTATTGTCTGCGTGCCTGCGCTTGTCATCCAGCAGGCGCGCGATCGTTTCCGGTCTCAGGAAGAGTTCACCCATGTCGTTCGTACTTTACACGATTTCTGATTTTCCGGGAAACACGGGCAAACGCGAGGTTGCCGGGTGACTGACTCATTGCTTCACCCCCGGCGGAGACTTAACCGACCTGCTTAATCGTCACGGCGCTGATCGTTGCAGGCGAGTCGTTTAGCAGATCCGACGAAGCGTGGCGGTTAAGAGGAACTGTACGGTCATGTGTCTCCGCTTTGGCCTTCATCCGTTTCATTAACACTGACCCATTTCCGACCGCCGTCAAATAGCTGTTGTTACGCGCCGCGATTCGTGGCATTTTGGCGTCGCGGCGTTCGCGGGAAGGGCATGGAGAGATATGGCGCGCAAGGAACAGGCCACGGTCAGGAGTGAAGAGCTGGGCTTCGAGGCGGCCCTCGAGCGGCTCGAAGCGCTGGTGCAGCGCATGGAAAACGGCGAGATGGGGCTGGACGAAATGGTCGCCGCCTTCGAGGATGGGCAGCGCCTGATTCAGCTCTGCACGCGTAAGCTGAACGAGGTCGAACGCCGCATCGCGCTGCTGGTCAAGGGCGCCGACGGGCAGGTCACCACCGCGCCCTTTACGCCCGAGGATGGCTCTGACGATAAATCTCCTTGAGCCTTTCGACGGTGACATGGGTGTATATCTGCGTCGTCGAAAGACTGGCGTGCCCCAGCAGTTCCTGAACGCTGCGCAGGTCGGCGCCGGCATCCAGCAGGTGCGTCGCGAAGGTGTGGCGCAGCTTGTGCGGCGTCAGCCGCGCCGGCAAGCCCGCATAGGCCAGCCAGCGTTTCATCTGGCGCTCGATGCTGCGCGGCGTGAGCGCGCCGCCCTTCAGGTTCTGGAATACCGGCGACTGCTCGTGCCGTGTGTCCGGCCACAGCAAATCCGCGAAGGCTAACGCCTGCCGCAGCGCCGCCACGGCCGGCTTGCCCAGCACGCCCAAGCGCTCCTTGCGACCCTTGCCCCTCAGCCGCACCACGCCGCCCAGTAGATCCAGGCGTCCGCGCGTCAACCCCGCCGCCTCCGCCACGCGCGCGCCGGTGCTGTATAGAAACTCGAAGATGGCGTTGTCCCGCCAGGCCGCGTAAGCCTCCGTCGGCGTCGGTGTTCTGCCGGAGGACTGGCGGCACGCCTCCAGGTATTTGAGGGGCGCCTGCAGCAGGTCCGACACCTGCCCGCCGGTGAGAACCTGCGGCAGGCGCGGCGCCAGACGCGGTCCCCTCAGCCCGGCGCAGGGATTACGGCGCGCGCGCGCTTCGCGGATCAGGAAGGTGTAGAAGGCCCGTACCGCGGAGAGCTTGCGGCGCGCGGTGGCGGGCCCGGAGCCGCCCTTCTGACAGGCCACCAGAAAGCCGCGCACGGTGAAGCGATCCGGCGTCTGCCAGTCGAAGGGTGGTAGCGTGCGCGCGCCGAAGGCGTAGGCCGCGAACTGTGCCAGGTCCTGCCGGTAGGCGGCCAGCGTGTGTTCTGAGGCGCTGCGCTCCGCGCTCAGATGCCGCGCAAACTCCACCACGCACGGATCGGACTGCAAGGCCGGATGCAGTGGCAGCGGTTCCACCGCCGGCAGCGCGACCTCCAGTTCCACACCATCATCTGTGCGCACGTCTGCCATGCTGTGGGAGGAACCAGGGGGCAGGGCTCAGGGCTAAGGGCTCAGGGTTCATCGGTTTTCCGCGGCTTGTCCTCGGGCGCATGCTGCAGGCCGAGCGTGACTTTGAGCTGCTCGAAATCGCCCATTTGCTCGCGGTAGCGGAAAATCAGCTT
The DNA here is from genome assembly GCA_028718445.1 of Kiritimatiellia bacterium. GTDB lineage: Bacteria > Verrucomicrobiota > Kiritimatiellia > RFP12 > JAAYLN01 > JAQULY01. The sequence continues at coordinate 6,191 of JAQULY010000184.1, read as the reverse complement.
CCGCATGGCCGCCCGTTGCCGCGGCGAAAGTGCGCCCTTGCGCGCAAACTGCGCGGCCACACTCTCGTAAAACGCCTTGTCGTCGAACACGCGTTTGCCGCGTTTGGTGGCCTCGCGCCACTGCGTCACCTTGCCCAAAGCGGCCAGCAAGGCGGGACTCTCGTGGTCCGGTTCGAGCGCTTCGGGCGCCGCTACGATTCCAAGCGAGGCACAGACCTTCTCGAAATCCGGTATCTGCCGGGCATTGGCTATCAGGATGCGGTCCAGCGCCGCTGCCTGCGCCGGACTGAGGCGCCGTCCGGTCAGGGTCTGCTGCTCGAGCGAACCCACGAATCGGCGCTGATCCTCGGACAACTCGATGCCCCGCAGCGTCTCGCACTTGGCGGCTGTCTCCGGACGCGGCGGCTGCGTCTTCTCGGCATTGGCCAGCTCGTCAAAGCCAAGCCCCCGCATGCGCTCCGTGACGCCGGGAATCTGCTCGCGATAGCGCAGGGCCATCTTCACGAGCGTGTCCAGTTGACGCTCGGAGACCGGCCGGCCGCCGCCTTCCAACTGTTCGGCCACGGAGGCGACGAACTTGGCGTCGTCAAAGGTGCGGCGCCCGCGCTTCAGCGCCGGCGCCCAGGCGCTCACCTGCTGCAGTTCGCCCAGCACGGCCTGTACCTTCTCGCGATCCGCCGCCGGTTCCCTGGCATTCTCCATCCAGCCGGAGAAACGCGCGTAGAAATCCGCCATCAGCTTGCGCCAGGCAACCCGCCCCTCCTCCACCTCGTCCAGCGAGCTTTCCATGGAGGCCGTGAAACCGACGTCAAAGAGCGCGCCCAGCTTGTCCACCAGCAGGTCGTTGACCTGGTGCCCGAGCGCGGTCGGCGCCAGGTTGCGTTTCTCGCGCTTGACGTAATCGCGCTGCGCCAGCGTCTCGATGATCGCCGCGTAGGTCGAGGGGCGTCCGACGCCGTTGGCCTCCAGCGCGCGCACCAGCGCCGCTTCGGAGTAGCGCGCAGGCGGCTTGGTTTCCTTGCGCTCGCTCAGCCATTTCACCAGGTCCAGCGCTTCGCCCTCCGACACTTGAGGCAGCTTCTCGATTTCGTCGCTGTCGTCTTCCGCGCCGCCGTTCTCCTCCTTGCCGCTGCCGTTGTCGAGGCTCTTGCGGATATCTATCGCCATGATCTTGAGGAACCCGGGAAAGGCGATTTCGGATGAGGTGGCGCTGAACTGGTAGCGGTGCTGCTGTGCGGGCGGCGGCAGCGAGTCCACCAGCACAGTGCGCTGATCTATCCGGGCAGCGGTCATCTGACTGGCCAGGAAACGCCGCCAGATCAGATCGTAGAGCTTCAGTTCGGGCGGCGATAACTGCTTGGCCAGACTGGCGGGCGTGCGCGTGACATCGGTGGGGCGCACGGCCTCATGGGCCTCCTGGGCGTTGGCGCGGCTGCGGTAGACCGGCGGCGTGTCGGGACAGTACTCGGCGCCATACTGCTCCAGCAGAAAGGCGCGCGCCGCCTCCTGCGCGTCGCGCGAGACCGACGGGGCGTCCGTGCGCATGTAGGTGATCAGGCCGACGGGACCGCCCTGCCCCAGATCGAGGCCTTCATAGAGCTTCTGCGCCAAGCTCATGGTGCGGTGCGGCGAGAACCCCAGCACGCTGGAGGCGGCCTGTTGCAGAGTGCTGGTGATGAAAGGCGGCAAAGGGCGCCGCGTGACCGTGCGCCGCCGCACCTCCGCGACCCGCAGTTCGCGCCCGCGCAAGTCCTCCAGCAGGGCGGCGGCCTGTGTCCCGCTGCCCACCGCCGGCTTCTCCCCGTCCACACGCACCAGCTTGACCGTAAACTGCTCGCCCGGTTCCCCGGACTTGCTGAGGCTTGCGCCCAGCACCCAGTACTCTTCCGGCCGGAAGGCCTGAATCTGGCGCTCCCGTTCGCAGACAAGCCGCAGCGCCACCGACTGCACCCGGCCGGCGCTCAGCCCCCGCTTGATGCGCCGCCACAGCATGGGACTGACGGTATATCCGACTATCCGGTCTATCACGCGGCGCGCCTGCTGCGCATCCACACGGGCCATGTCAATCTCGCCGGTATGTTCGAAAGCGGCTCGTACCGCCCGCGGCGTGATTTCGTTGTATTGCACGCGAAAGAAGGGCTTGCCCTTGGCCGCCGCCGCCAGAACTTCATGCAGATGCCAGGCGATGGCCTCGCCCTCGCGGTCGGGATCGGGCGCCAGGAAGACTGCCTCGCACTCGCGCGCGGCCTTGCGCAACTCGTCCACCACCTTGGCCTTGTTCGGCGCCAGCACATACTTCGGCTCGAACTCGTGCTCGATATCCACGCCCAGCGTCCGCTGCGGCAGATCGCGCACGTGTCCAACCGACGATTTGACCGTGTAATCTGCGCCCAGAATCTTGCCGATGGTCTTGGCTTTGGCCGGCGATTCTACAATTACCAGATTCTTCCCCATCACTGTTTCCTTCTGTCTGCGCTACTTTGTCAGCGCGCCAACAACATTCTTACGCACCATGCCCCCAGGCAGCAACCTGACGCGCCGCTTGATCTGCAGCCCCACCAGCAGGCCGTTGACGCGCCCCGCGTCCAGGCGCGACAGACGCACCAGGTCGTCAATGGCCTGCTCGTCGTCGCCCAGAACTCCCAACAGACGCTCCTCTTCCTCCCCCAGACCCGCGAGCGGCCCGGGAGGGGCGGAGCAATCCGCCGGCGCTGGCGCCGCCGCCGGCTGCACGCGCGGCGCCAGTGTCAGTTCCTGCAATTCCTCGATCACTTCCTCCACCGAGGTCACCAGGCGGGCGCCGCTCCGCAGCAGCTTGTGGCAGCCCTGCGACGCCACCGAGTCTATGCGTCCCGGCATGGCCATCACGGTCCGGCCCTGTTCCAGCGCCTGATCCACGGTGATCAGCGTGCCGCTGGTCAGCGAGGCCTCGACCACCAGCACACCCGCCGACAGTCCGCTCACGATGCGATTCCGCATCGGGAAGGTTTGCCGGTCCGGCTGGCGGCCGAAGGGATACTCGCTGATCACCGCGCCGCCCTGCGTGGCGATCTCGCGCGCCAGATCGCGGTTTTCCTCAGGATAGAGGCAGTCGAGCGCGCCGCCCAGCACGGCCACCGTGCGCCCCTTGGCCTGCAGCGCGCCGCGGTGCGCTTCGGTATCAATGCCGCGCGCCAGGCCGCTGACCACCACGATGCCCGCCCCGCCCAACTGGAAACCGAACAGGTGCGCGCACTCGCGGCCATAGTGGGTCGGATGGCGCGTGCCGACCACCGCCACGGCCGTGCCGTTCAGGGCCGCCTGGTCGCCGCTGACGTACAGGGCCAGCGGCGGATCAAAAATCTCCCTGAGCTGTTTGGGATAGCCATCATCCGCCCAGGTCAGCAACTGCACGCCCAGTTCGCCGGCGCGCCGCTCCTCGTCGCGCCAGTCGGCCTGCGCGAGTTCGCGGCCGATCTGCGCCGCGCGTTCCGGCCCCATCCCGCGCACCGACCGCAGGACGCGTTCATCCGCCCTGAGGATGGCAGTTGCGGAGCCCAACGCCTCGATCAGACGTTTGACGGTCACGGCGCCAAGACCGGTCACCCGGTTCAACGCGATAAATGCCTGCCGCTCGGTTACGATGCTCGCTCTCCCGTCCGTCGTCCGCGACGAACGGAAGTGGTGAATAACATATCCGGCCGCCCAGTGGCAAGCGCTAAGCCCCTGAACTGCGAGAGTTGCCACCTCATGCGCACCTTGGCGAGAGCCTGACACGCGCGGGAAAAGTTCGGGGTGGATGACGGTGAACGATAGCGGCGACGAGATCGGTGGACGATTGAGATACTCGCTACTCGTTAGCCGCTCTCGTCGCCGTTCTCGTCAACCGATTTTTCGTTCTCAGGCTCTCTTCGACATTCTGCGTTTTGATGCAAGACAGCCGCCGTCCGGCCGCGGCGAGACCGCCCAGCAGGCCGAGAATGATGACGATCTCGGCGTCGGCAAAGTTGTACTCGACCAGTCCGTTCAGCAGGATGGCCGCAACCATCCACAGCAGCGGTCTGGGCGCCGCCCCCGTCGCGGCGGCGTCGCGCAGGACTACGGCCATCCAGACCAGGTAGAACGCCAGTCCCAGCCAACCCAGCGATACGGCCATCTCCACCGGGTTCGAATGCAGATGGTCGCGGTTGCGTTCCAGCCGGCGGCAGCCGACCTTCCGCGCCGCATCGCGCATCATGTCATTGGTCAGGCTACGGAAGCCAATGCCCCAGGGATGCTCGCGCATCAGTTGAGGCGCGATCTGCGTCCACATCGTGACGCGGCCGCCGTATTTGGAGGACAATTCCGTGCGCAGCAGTGCCAGCCGCTGCCGCACGGGCGACACGCCCAGCGCCAGCGCCGCCAGCAGCAGAGCTCCGGCCAACAGGTACCGCCAGGGCAGGCGCCGCGCCAGCAGCAGTCCCAGCAGCGCCAGTGTGCAGAACCAGGAGCCGCGCTTCAGCGCCACCAGTTCAGCCAGCGCCAACGCCCCGATCAACAGTGCCCAGGGCGACACCGTCAGGCCGCCGGCCGGTTGCGCGTCGCGCTCCAGCGTCAGCCGCAGCCGTCGCGCGCCCATGCGCGCGTGCGCCTGCGCGCCGAGCGTCAGCGCCACGGCGCCGATCAGTCCGAGCATCAGCCGCTGCCCGTCAATCAACGTGCCCTGGTCAATCAGCGCCTGGCCAAAGCTGACGTGGGGCGGCGACGTCAGCGAGTGTCCGGCCACGGCCTGAGCGACGATGACGTTGCGGACGCATACGCGCACGGCCAGGACGCCGAGGCCCAGCAGCAGCGCGCGCAGCGTCTGCCAGAGGCGTTCGCGCGAGTCCACGATCGAGGCGGCCACCGGAATGCCGGCGAACCAGGCCAGTTTGTCGAGACGGTTCAGCCCCTTGGCGGGGTTGACTCCATTGAGTGTGATGACCACCGCCAGGCCCGCGAAGACCAGCCACAGCCAGCCGCTGAGCGGCATGCGAATTGGCCGCCGGCCACGCGCGGCGGCGACGATCAGCAAGACCGTGGCCGCCGCCAGTAGCAGACGTCCGGCCGGCACCGAGAAACCCATACAGCAGGCGCTCGCCAGCAGGGCGGCATAACACCAATCCCATTTACGGGCCTGATTCATGCCGGCATCTTACGCGAATTCGTTCGCGGGCGTAAACTACGCAATCGTCGACCGTAATCGTCGACCGGATTATCGCTTCATATTGTCCATAACGCTCTTGACAGTTCCTTCGTGTAAGACGATCCGGTTAGGGTTATCCGGTCAAGACCCATGACTCTGCCCATGATTGGCGAGTAATCGGCGCAGGACGGCGGCGTCGCGCTGGAACTGTACCAGCGTGTTGTCCCGGACGAATTCCATCAGCGCCCACCGCGGCTGGTTGTCCGGGCGCGGCCGGGCCGCGTTCGCGAGGTCGAGATATTCCCGCCAGTCGTCGGCGCCGTCGGCGAGGGGATGGCGGTCGCCGCCGGCGTCCCACTGGAACACATGCACGTTTGCCAGGGCGGCGCCCAGGTCGCGGAGCGATGCGAGTCGCTCGTCCCGGCTCCAGCCGACGGGCGGCTGCCAATAGCATTCCAGACCGGCGGCCTCCGTCTCGCGCAGCAACTCGCTGACGGAGGCGCGCGTGTCGGTGAGCGTGTTGCGATGGTATTCGAATGCCACGGACAGGCCTTGTTCCCGGGCCATCCGCGCGACACGCAGACTGTCCTCGACAATGCCGGCCCGTGTGGCGGTATCCATCTCGGTCGAACCGCCGACGCCGGCCCAGATGCGGATTGTCGGCGCCTGCAGTGCGCGCGCCGAATCGAGCACCCGCTCGAACTGGAGGCCCTGGCTTTCTGAGAACCCCGCGCGGTAGTAGGACCCATAGGAGGCCACGCGCAGCCCCGCTTCGCGGGTCATCGCGTCAAGCTCATGCGCTCGGGTCAGATCACCGTGCGGCGCGTGGATATCGCCGCCCCATTCGATCCCGTCCAGGCCGGCTTCAACCACGGCGTCGACGATCTGCCGCGCCGTCAGTTCCCTGAAAGAGATGGATACCAGTCCGCAATGCATGCCAAACAATTCCACAGGCTGCGCGGCGTGATTGACCGTCAACCGGCCAATATATAAACTGCCGATGGTGAAAAAGAAAGCCGCTTTTCTTCTGTCCCCTGATGCCTTTGCA
>JAQULY010000183.1 GCA_028718445.1 Kiritimatiellia bacterium | reverse complement strand
CCGGTGCAACGGCGAACTCATGAAATTCGAGATGCCGATGGTGGTGGCGCCGCCGGCCTTCGCGGCCGCGAGCGCCTCGACCGTCATGGCGGAACGGCCTGAGTGCGAGATGCCCACGGCCACGTCGCCTTTCTGCATGTGCATGGAATGGATCAGCATGCTGTAGGAATCGCCATGGGCTTCGGCGTTTACACCCAAGTGCGACAGGCGCAGGGCCGCGTCGCGTCCCACGTTGCCCGAGGTGCCGATGCCGAAGAACATCACCCGGCGCGACCTGGCCAGCACACCGGCGGCTTTCGCGCACGCCGCCGTATCCAGCATCGTCAACGTCTTCTGCAGGCTCTGCACGTTCCCGCCAAACACCTTGCGGACGACCTCATCGTCGCTGTCGCGCTCCCCGATCGCCTCGTAGATGGCCGAAACCGGCGACGACACCTCCTGGGCCAGTGCGATCTTGAGGTCCTTGAGCCCGGCATAGCCCAGGCGTTTGGCCAGGCGCGTGACCGACGCCACGCTGACGCCGGCCGCGCCGGCCAGCGCGTTGACGGAGGCGTAGGGCACGTCCGCCGCGTGGCTTTCGATGTGGTCGGCCACCCGCGCCTCCGCGCCCGTCAGTTCGCGCCGCAACGACGCCAGCCTTGCCAACCCGCCGCCCATCCCGGATATTTCCTTACACCTTTTCACTTCTTTCCTGAAAATCCTTTACAGCATAGCCAACCGCGCCGAAGGTGTCAACCGTCGCTTTTTCGGTTGTCCGGCGGCAGCAGGAATGTTAAAGTTTTTGCGTTTTCCTTCGACACCCAGTGAAATACACCGCAGAAGAGGCACCGCACATGAACAGCACACGTCCTGATTTCGAGAAGCTCTCCAAGATCGCCCGCGGGTTCGACCCGGAACAAGCCGGGCTGATCGGTCATCCGCCGACGATCGCCCTGACCCCCGTCGCCGACGGACGCAATGGCGCGTACGACGACAATGTAGACCGCACCTGGGCGATGGTGGCCAAGGTCTACGACCTGATCGCGAGCAAGGTTAGGATGCCCGACGGTCGGCCGGTGCGCGTGGTGGTGGCTCCCGAGATTGTCTATGGCGCCCGCTCGGGCGCGCGCGCCCAGGCTTATTACGCCACGCAAGGCGTCTGCGCCAACATCTGGATCGCGCGCTCCTGGTGCTACAGCGACGAACTGATGAGCGTCTGTCTCGGCGTGGGCAGCAGCGAGTGGCAGCAGGCTGCCTATGGCCTGAATCAGACCGACCGCCCCGGCGCCGTCTGGCTCAAGGCCTTCACCGCCGCCATGGACGAGAAGCAGCGTCCGATCTTCTCGATCTACAGTCCCGACCTGGAGGACGAAACGCGTGCGCTGAACGACTACGTGGCCACCCGCCTGCTGCGTTTCGCCCGTTGCGCCGTCACCGCCGGTTATCTCCGCGGCAAGAACTACCTGGGAGTCGGCGGCGTTTCCATGGGCATCGTCGGTTCCGACGCCCGCCGCAACCTGATGCAGCACTACTTCGGCATGGGCACCTGCTCCTTCGACATGGCCGGCCTGCGCGGACGCATGCAGACCGGTTTCTACGATCACGAGGAACTGGACAGGGCCTTCAAGTTCTTCAAGCGGAATTTTCACTTCGATTTCGGCAAAGGCAAGCGTCCGCTGCCTGCGGACGACCTGATCCGCGAGTGTCTGAAAGAGACGCTGATCGTGCGCGACCTGATGGTGGGCAATCCGCGGCTGGCCGACAGCAAGGTCGGCAAGGCTCAGGGCTTCAACGCCAACGTCGAATATGCTCAGGGCTACAACGCCATCGTCGCCGGCACGCAGGGGCAGCGCCAGTGGACCGACTACTTCCCCAATTTCGACGTGGCCGAGTCCATCCTCAACAGCACTTTCGACTGGAACGGCTTCCGCGCGCCCTACGTCGTGGCGACCGAGAATGACTCCAAGAACGGCGTGGGCATGATCGTCGCCAACCTGCTCAGCGGCGGCGCAGCTCAGCTATTCGCAGACATCCGCACCAACTGGACGCCGGAGAGCATCCGGCGCGCCACTGGTGTGAGTGTCGCGCGCATCTGCCCGAACGGCATCATTGACAAGCGCAACTCCGGCGCCGGCGCGCTGGACTACGCCCTGGACATCTTCAAGCTCGTCAAGGGTGGATCCCGCATGAGCGTGCAGGATGCCATGGCTGCCATCCGCGCCAACCCCGAGGCGCAGCGCAAGCTGATGGCCGACGCCGCCGCCAAAACTACCTACATGGGCGCGGCCCTGACCTACTTCCCGGGCGACGGACTATCCAGCCATTACCGCACGCCGGGCGGCATACCGATGACGGCCTATCGCTACAACGCCGTCGGCAACGAGATGACCTGTTCGGTGGTCGAAGGCGAGACCGTGACGCTGCCCGCCAAGGTGGCCGACCATATCAGCCGTTGCACCGATCCCACCTGGCCGGAAGGCTACTGGACGCCGCGCGGCATGAGTTCCTTCGAGTACATGCGGCGCATCGGGCCCAACCATGACGGCAACTCGTTCGGCCTGATCGGCGCGGACATGCTCACCTTAAACGCCATGCTGCGTATTCCGGTGGACATGCACAACATTGCTGAAGCCGACGTCTTCCGTCCGACCTTCTGGGACCGTTGCGGCGGCGACGACTTCCGCGCCTGCGACAAGCTGGGACCGCTGTACGTCTAGCCGGCCGGATCCGTTTCCATACGCCATCCCCGTGCCGGCGTCAGCATTCGACCTCCCCCCACGAGGAACCTGACAGAAAGCACGGTTCGGCTGCGCAGCGCGGCTGAACCGCGCTTTCCAGGTTCACTTGCGCCGGCGCAGGAACTCGTCGAGCATGCGGTCGCAGGCCGACGCGTCGTGATTCTCCAGTGCGTCCAGCAACGAACCGCTCTTGCCGCTCAGCGTGACCAGCGGATTGTCGACACGCCAGGATTCGACCTGTTCCAGCGTCACCCCGCGCTTGCGGAGCAACGCCCAGAGCGGATCGTCATCCGGCGGTCGATCCGGCAGCCAGAGCACTTGCTCAGCCAGCGACTCGAAGGCCGAGGCGCTGGCATGGATCACGTTTTCGCGGTACGTGACCGAAAGGCCCAACTCGCCCTGCCGCCGGTACAGTTCGCCACGTATCGACGCGGGTTCCGCGACAGCGGGATTGGTCGCGCCGATAACGCCGTCCCGAAAGCGTCGCCAGGGCAACCGGAGCGCATCGAAGGTTAGCAGCAGCAAGCGCAGGCGCGCCTCCGGTGCGGTGAAGACCGCGCGCGCGGAGGGATAGAATCCGTTAAGCACGTAGACGTTTTCCGCGGCGAAGAGGGCCACATATAGGCCTCCGGCAAGTTTGTGGAACGTTTGACCGGCCCAACGGCGGTTGAGGGTCTCAGCGTCTTCGCCAAGCCGTTGCCGCATGACTTCGCCGCTCACGGCACGCCCGGCGGCCACGACGGTCTCCCAGCTTTCGTGAAATACTTCCCCGAAACGAGCCCGTGCCGCGGCGCTCACCGGCAACATGGAGGGAGCCTGACAAAGCCCGACGCGCGCGTTGGCGGCGTAGTGGCGATCGATGAAGCCGCCGCGCGCCACGGCCGCGCCGTCGAGTTCGCGTCGCAGTTCGATTGCAATGCCGGCCGCGATCAGGCGCGACTCGACCAGCTCCACCACGGCGGGCACGTTCATGACGTGCGGCTTGATGAAGGCTAACGCTTGCGATCGAGCCATGGGGCCACCGCACTACTGCACGGCGTGTCGCAGGTGGCGGTAGAAGACCTCGGCGATGGCCTCCTGGCCGTCGCTGTTCGGGTGTAGGCCATCAGGCTGGAGCAGACCGTCGCCGCTGCCGAACTCGTCCGCCAGATCAACCAGCGGCGTGTCCGTCTCGTTGCAGAGATCGGAGATCGCCACGTTCATGGCGTCCACGGCGCTGGCGAAGGCGCCGTGTCCGTCGGTCATGGGCGTGAGGTTTGCGACCAGTGCGATGGCATTGGCGGCGGTGACCCGGTTCACCATTTCCGCCAGGCTGTTCTTCAGGCTGTCCGCGGAGCGTCCGTGAATGGCGTCGTTGGCGCCGTAGTAGATCATCACGAATCCAGGCCTGGTGGACAGCACGCCGTCAACCATGGCTACGCCGCCATCGGAGGTCATGCCGCCCACGCCGTAGTTGTCCACGCGGCTGCCGAGCATGGCCGAGAGCCGCGCCGGCCAGGGCGCGCCGGCGTCGCCGTACCCGATCGTAATGCTGTCTCCCATCGCGGCACAAAGGGAAGGATCCATGTCGCCAAAATCATGGCCGGCCACGGAAGCCAGGAACGGATCCTCTTCGCAGCCCGTGCAGCAGGCCAGCGCCAGGGCCGCCAGGGACAGCCATGTACGCCAACTGCGGCGACCGTGTGCGATCCGCCGCGCAGTCATCAAACCGTCGGTTTTCACCACATCGTATCCTTGCTAACGCAGATCTTCGGTTCAACTTCCATGTAGGCAGACCGAATTCTGACAGAGTGTGCCGGCACGCAACAAGAAAAATCCGCGCACGGTACACGACGCCTCGTTCGTGTTCTCACACCACCAGCATGCGCCCGTAGGCGTGCGGATCGCTGCGGGCACGCTCGTTGAAGAGGTGCGCCCGCAGGGTGCCGCTGATGCCCGGCAGATGGGTATAGATGGCTGCCTTGAACGAGAATTCGCCATCCTCAAGCTCGATCTTCAGCGCTGACAGGGGTATACGCGCGCCGAGACGGTATCCGCCTGCCCGGAGCGCAAAATGCAAATCGCCGCCTGCAAAGGCCCCCACCGTCGTGTCCGTCAGGCGCGCCGGGGCGACGCCATCGCCGGGAATCAGGAACATCTGGCCGAAGACCTCGGCAACCTGCCCAGTCAAGCTTTTGCCCGCCGAACGGATGCCGAACAGGTCGATCATGGACCCCTTGTAGGGCGGCTGGCTCAGCGTGATGGGATCGTCGTTGACGTCGGCGAAGACCGCCAGGTCGTTTCCTGACAGACCGATCTGAAGAGTTCCCAGGCGGTGGCGCCCGTAATTCACGCTCAACACCGGCGCGCCTTCGGCTTCGAGCGCGCGCCCGATATCCCCGGCGGCGATGCCCGCCGCGACGCGCGGCACACGCACGGACGGTCGAAAACCCAGGCCGAGCACGGTTCCGCTGAAGCCGTGGGCGTCACCGGTCACACGCAACACCATTTCGCAAACGCCCTCTGTCACCGCGACAGTCACCGGTATGGCCACGCGTGCACCGGGCTTGAGCCGGATATGTTCGCGGCGCGCTCCCTGTCCGGCAACCGTGTCGGCGCTGCCGCCGCCAGCGACGCAATCGATCTCGATGGCCACGTCGCCGACATACGGCTTGTCGCCGGCGTTTTCGATGATCGCCTGGAAGCGCAACGTGCACGGCGCGGTATCCGGGTAGTGGATGAACCGGTCTTCATAGCGCGCCGTGTCCGGCAGGGGATCCAGCGATTCCAGTTGTGCCCAGGCGACCGGTCCGGACGGCCTATCGTCGTTGGGCAGGTCACCCGTCTCCATGACCTGGGCACGCGGTCCAACCCGCGACAGGTCCAATGGCTTGAACCCGAGTGCGCGCGCGGGCGAGTCGGCGCGCCAGGCTGGCGGACAGCCGTGATCGTCGGCCAGCAGCGGGTCGACGTTCAGCCCCGCCACATCGAAACCGAGGTCGCGCCACTGCGCCCAGTCGTGTCCGCAGAAACTCAAGGCTGCTCCGTCGCGCCGGAACCAGAGGTTGCGCTCGAACTCGACCAGTGCCGGGCTGGCAAACCAGTTCCCCTGCACCGCTTCGCCGCGGGCGAACACGATCACGTTGCGCTCCAGACGCATCTGCCGGAAATGTTTCGGCGTGCCCCAGGCAATTTGCACGTCGCCGCCCTCGATCAGCACGTTGTTCCGGAACAGACAATCGCGGCCGTAGTCCATATGCACCGTGCCCGAATCGCAATCCTCGACGAGATTGTTCTCGTAGAGGATGAAACTCGAACCCTCATCGGGGTAGAGCCCGCTGCCGCCGTAGGCGAAGTACTTGACGTGCCTGAAGACGTTGGAGCAAACGCGCGTGCCGGGGGAGACGCCGAGGGTGTAGATGCCGCCCAGATCGCTCAGCATGCCCTGACCGATGTGCGTAACATGATTGCACTCGACACGATTGCGGCGCGCGCGACTGGGCCGGTAACCCCAGATCCAGCCGACGGAGATGCCGGTGTAATAGAAGTCGGCGATGCGGTTGTGCAGGATGATGTTGTCGCCACTGTGACCGACCCAGATGCCTATGGCACTCGGAAAACGGCGTCCCCCCCGCGTGATCGTGTTGTCGCAAACCCTACTGAAATGACTGTCATGACCAAGCTTGATGCCGCCCGCGCCCAGATCGTCGAGCCGGTTGCCCGCCACTGCGATCTGCCATGCGCCCTGCCCGATTTCGACGCCGTAACCGCCCAAGTGCGTCAAGCGGTTGAGCCTCAGCGAACAGTCGTGGCAATGGCTCAGTTTCACGGCACCCGGCACGCTGAAAGCCGCCTGCGCCGGCCCGGGATCGCCGGCGGGGTAATGCCACTCGGTGTAGCAACCCTCGACGCCGGCCAGGTGCACGTCATGGACCGGCGCCTGACTGAGCCGTTCAACGAACTGGCGCATGCCGTGCCGGTGGGGCGGGAACTCGTCCTGCGCGCCGTGACGGCCCGGATCGGAATAGGAGGTCGCCGCGGCGAGCGCAGACGGCGTGCCGCAGATCTCGACCAATGTCGTCAGCCGGGGCGCAATCACGGTGGTGACGCCCAGGGTTTCGCCGGGCAGAGGCAAATAGGTCAGGATCCCCGTGCGCGCGGACAATTGCCACTCGCCCGGCTCCGTCAGATGTGCGTTGAGGTTCTCGATGTAGTAGCGGCAGCGACGCACGCGCCGCTCATCGTTGAGCATCATCGCCGCCGGATGCTTGAACCGCACGCGGGACGCGGTTTCGTCGATCGCCGCGACGGCCAGGTGACTGTCCAACCAGAAATGCAGCGCCACCAGTTCGGCATCGTCGAGGTCTTCCCAGTCCTTCAGTTCGCCCGGGGCGAAACCGGCCTCACAGGCGGCGCGGTCCGCGCTGGTATCGCGCAGTTCGTGAAAACCGTGTTTCGGCCAGCGGGCGCGCACGGCCCGCCGGCCATCGACAAACAGTTGTGTGAACCACCATGCGCCCGTGCGAACTTCGGGCAGCGGGGCCACCCATACACGGCGGCCGCCGGCGATGGTTTCGCTGAAGTTGGCGATGCGGCGCCCCCCCGATAGCCGCGGTCGCGCGCCCGGCGCAGCCTGGTAGACGATCGGTGCGTCGGGAGTCCCCGAATCGGCGGGGCCCAGTACAAACGGTCGTGTCAACTCATGGACACCGTCGTCAATCAGGACGCGGATGGGACGTTCCGCGCGTTGTTCGGGCGTCAATGCGCGGATGCGGTCACGCGCCGCCTCCAGCGTCGGCAGTTCGCCATCCCGCGCAACGCGCAGCAACCGGTCACCCGTGTCGGGTACTAACCACGTAAAATCTTTAGAAATGTCGCGCTTGCTCTTCTTCACCGCACCCTCGTCAGTAGACTGCAAAAAGGCGCGCGGCCATGCCGCGCGCCCAGATATAGGTCCAGCAAGTGTGCCACTTGCGTGCGATTTTGTACACACACAAGCGGGCTATTTGTCCCGGCTCCAGCGTTCGACGGTATCTTTCGCCCGGTACTGCCCGCCCAGTCCAAAGGCCAGTCCCAAAGCCAGCGCCGCGCCGCCCAGGACCGCGGACACCGCAATCATGACGATCTCCTTGCCGACGCCGAGTTGCTCCAGAGCCATGCCGGCGCCCAGCAACACGATCGCATAGCGCGCCACGCAGGCCAGACTGTGGCCGTGCGCCTGGGCGCCCAGCGCGTTCTTGACGAGTTCGCCAACGTACTTGCCCAGGCTGAGGGCGGCCAGCAGGATCAAGATCCCAACCACCAGGTTCGGCAGGTACTCCACGAATCGTCGCAGCAGCGCCGCCAACTGATCGAAATGCAGCGTCGCCGAGGCCTGCTGCGCGGTGATCAGCATGATCACCACCGCCACCGCCGCGCCCACGCCCCCCGACAGCGACGCCTGCCCCGCCTTGGGTTTGAGGAAGTCCAGGCCCAGGCGCCCGGGCAGCGCATCGAAACCGACGCCGCCCAGGAAGGTCTCCACCAGCGACCTGACGACCTTGGCCACCACACAGCCGACGATGACGATGACGGTCGCAACCAGCAGTTCCGGCACCGCGCCCAGAATGCTTTGCAGCGTGGCCTTGATCGGATCGGAGATAACCTTGATGCCGAGGCTGTCCACCGCCGCGACAACGATCGGCACCAGGATGAAGACGTAGGCCAGCTTGGCGGCAATGTCCGAAACCTTGGCGCTTCCCAGAACCTTGCTCAGGCCCAGTTTACCGGCGCCGGCGTCAATGCCGCTGGCTGCCAGGAAATTGCCGGTGACCTCGCGCACGATGGAGGCAACGATGCGGCCAACCACCACGATGATCGCGGCGCCCATGACATTGGGCAGAAACGACAGCGCTTTGGAGAGCATGTCCTGCAGGGGGCGAACCAGCGCTTGCTGGCCGAGAGCCTGCAGGAAAGGCGGCACGCCGAATAGCAGAATGACATAGAAAACCAACCGCCCGATCATGGCGCTGGGACCGGCGGCGGGCTTCCCATCCGGCGCCGCGGCCAGATGCTTGCCGGCACGTTCGTCGAACTTGACGGCCCCCAGCAGACGCGTCACCGCCAGCCGCACGACGGCCGCCAGCGCCCAGTAGAGCAGCAGAATGACCGTCGCCTTGAGCAGACTCGGTACGACACCCACGATCCGGTCCAGCACGTGCTGCAGCGGTCCGGCGACCATCGCCAGATTGAGCGCATTGAAGAAGGCCACGAAACCGAAGAGCAACAGCACCCACTTGACGACGCCGCCGACCATACCCGCGAACGACCGCAGTGTGCCGTCGGGACGTTTCAGCAGACTCTCCAACCCCCAATCGCGCACCGCGCGGTCGTCAATACGCGTGAGATTCAGCAGCTTGCGGACACAGACACCCGCGATCGAGCCGGCGATCCAGAAGGCCAGCAACAACAGCAGCGCCTTGAGTACGCCCGGCACGGCCGCCGCCATGCGCTGCAAGGCCGGCAACATTGCCTCCTGCCACAACTTGCGCCCCTGCGCCACGGCCGATTGGCCGCCCGAACGCAACGCGCTCCCCATGTCGGTCGAGGCATCCCGCACCGCGCGTACCGTCTGTCGCGCTGAATCCTTGACGCCGGCTTCCGCCGGGACACTCTCAGGCGCTTCGACCGCCGTATCGGCCGCCGTTTCCATCGCGGCACCCATGTCGTCGCTCGCGGCATCAGTCTCCTGCGCGCGCGCCGGCAGAGCGACAACGATCAGTGCCAGCCCAGCGAGCAGCAGGGCCCTGGCCACATGTCTGATTGTGATGTGCATCGTCATGACGATCCGTCCCTTCGTTTACGACGTTACGACGGCCGCACGCCACCAACAAGATCTTGCCGGCACGCACCGCACCCGTCTTGATGCGGTCATTCTAGGCCAACGAACGCTCGAGTGCAAGTTCCTGAAGCGTTCCTGCCAGCGTTCGGGTGCGAGTCAATTTGGTGACGTGCGGAGGGGAAAGGGGGCGGGGTTCACATGTCGAAGGTTCCCTCCGTGTACGAACCGCAGATTTCCCGCTGCGCGGGCGCATAACTCGACGAATAATGATTTAG
>JAQULY010000182.1 GCA_028718445.1 Kiritimatiellia bacterium | reverse complement strand
ATCTCCCTCGATTCACTCGGCAAGAAAGATGTCTGGATCGATGCTCTCGGCGCGGATGGCGCGCGATATTCCAACCTCTTCATCACCCGCTTCGACTATGCGCCGCTGACGATCAACGTCATCGAGCCTGCCTACCGCAACAGCATCTATTTTACCGAGGATGTCAAGATCGTGAGGGCGGAGGTGTCGCTCAATGTGCCCGAGGCCAAGCTGGCGGGCGCGACACTCGAAACCAGGCTCACGTCGCTGGTTCCGCAATCGTCCGCCATCTCCCCGGGAGCGCGGAAGCTGTCCGTGTCCTTCCCGGCTGACAAGCTGGGGGAAGGGGAATATCGCCTGGAGGCTCTGCTCAAAGACAAGTCCGGCAAAACGCTGGAGTCTTGTGCCGTTCCCGTTTTCAAGCTCGGTAAGGCGCCGGGGGTCGAGGCGCGGGTGGACAAGGACGGCAATGTTCTGATCGATGGCATACCGATGTTTTTCCGAGGCTGGTATGGCGGTTTCGTCTACCTGGTGACCGAAGGCGCGCTCGCCAAGATACGCTGTCCAAGGGCCACTAATTTCTCATGGGGCGATACTCCTGCCAACTCCATCAGGAACGGCTACTTCTACCTAACCACTTTTCCCGTGCCCGAGTTCGAAGAGTTGGCCAAGGCCGACGGCAAACTCCCCGAGGCGGCAAAGCAGCAAATCGTGGACTTCATCAAATCTCAGCAGAACATGCGCAACATGGTAGGCTACTACCTTTCCGACGAACCGGAGTGCCGGGGGCTTTCTGCAGACACCCTGGGCGAGCTTTACGACTTCGTGAAAAAGCATGACCCCTGGCGGCTCTGTGTGATCGTCAGTCGCTCGCCCGCCACCTACATCAACGCCTGCGACGTGATCTGCCCCCACCCCTACATGAACCCGGTAATGTCTCCGGACGGCCAGCGCAGCCTGAGTTACGACGGCGCATACATCCATCGCATCATGTCCGAGGCGGTCGAAAGCATCAATGGACGCGCCAAGTCACTGTGGAACATGCCGCAAGTGGCTTCGTACTACCTCATCTCCGCCACCGCCTTCACGAAGTGTGTCCAGCCGGACTTCGATCAGGCGCGCTGGTCAATCTTGAGCGGGGTCGCCAACCGGGCGAAAGGTATGATTCCCTACATTTTTTGCGACTATTGGAACGACATCGGCAATCGAATCGGGGTCAGTTATGTCTTCGAAACTCTCGCCTGGCTGGAGCCGGCAATCGTCGAGGGCCAGGAGTTGGCGTTGGGCATCGACGGTTCCGTCGACGCCGTGGGCAAGATCGCCCCCGATGGGGAGGCCTATATCGTGGCCGCCAACCGCTCGGATTTGGAGATACAAGCCAGCTTTTCCTCCCCCGGCCTTGAGCGCTTCACGCGCATCCAGGTCGTCGGCGAGAATCGCTCGCTCGAAGTCAAGGACGGCCGGTTCTCGGACCGGTTCGCACTGCATGGCGCGCATGTCTACACCTCATTGGAAGCGCTGCCCTACATGAAAACCCTGGATGAGGTCAGGGGTGAGATCGCCGCCTTCGGCAAAGACCGCCAACCCGATAACCTGCTCCGGGACGGCGCCACCGATTGGGCGGTCGGGGACGACGGACGCAACTGCCGCATCTACGGCGACCAACTGGCCGATGGTTGCGTGGACGCCGGCGGCTGGTATCCCGTCTATGGCAACCGGACGGAGCTGCTGCTGGTCTTCCCCAAAGGGGTCAAATTCCACAAGTTCGTCTTCCACTCCAACAACATTGCCGCCGCCCACCTCCAGGCCTGGAACGATGGGAAGTGGATTGAACTGAAAAAATGGGATGACCTCCAAGGGTTCAGACATACATGGGAGGGCGCCCAGACCGAGACCGTCAAACTGCGGCTGCTGGTGGATAAGGTCAAATCTCGGCAGTTGCCGTCCGTGACCGAAGTGGAACTGTATTAGAAACAAGACACAACTACGGCTGCCATGAAAAATCATCTGCAAGATCATCAGTTGGAGAGCGGCTTGGTCACCGTTCATGAAGCGCGGTTGGCGCAACGCTGGATGGAGGCGGTAACGACCGAGCAAGCCGTTTCTCCCGACATAGACGCTTGGTTGGAAACGGCCTGTCCGTTCAGTTTCGACTATGGAGAACGGAATTCGGCGTCGTTTCTGAGCCAATGGCGTCGTGAAACCGGCGCCGGGAAGACGAATGCGGACGCCGAGTCGCGCCGCATCGCCTGGACCGATCCCGACACCGGCTTGCGGGTGACTTGGGAATTGAAGCGATTCCTGGACTTTCCGGCGGTGGAATGGCTGCTGCGATTCGAGAACACGGGATCGCGAAATACGCCGATCGTCGAGAACGTCCATGCGCTGGATCTACGACTGAAGCGGATCGATGACGGCATCTTTCAGTTACACGGCGCCCGCGGGTCCAAGGCCGCCATGGACGACTTCATGCCGTTCACCGCCCTGATTCCTTACGCGCCCACCTATCCAGAGCGCTTCACGTGCCATCTGGGCGGCGAGTGGCCGTCCAGCAACAACCACTTGCCCTTTTTCAATATCGAGACGGCCCAGAGCCGGGGTGTCATGGTCGGCATCGGCTGGTCCGGAATCTGGCGAGCTCAGGCGAAAATCGAGGGCCAGAGCCTGCGTGCGTCGGTCGGACAGCAGAACCTGCACCTCTCGCTGCGTCCGGGCGAGGCGATCCGGTCTCCCCGCATCCTGTTGATGTTCTGGGAAGGCAAGCGGCTCCATGGACAGAACATGTTCCGCCGGCTGCTCCACCGGCATTATGTTCCGGCCTTGCCCGGTGAAGAGCGGCAAAAACCGCTGGCGGTGACGAACGTGGGAGCCGCCCGGAAATTCGCCACCGTTAATCTGGCCAAGTGCCGGGAAGAAGACGCCTTGCCGCTGGTCCGTCCGTTCATCAACCTGGGCGCCGAGGTCTTCATCATCGACGCCGGCTGGTACAAGACCGACGTGTGGGCCAAGAACATGGGCGATTGGACAATTGACAAGGAGAAGTACCCCAGAGGCTTCCTTCCCATCTCCAAGCCGCTGGCGGAGGCGAACGTCGCATTCGGCCTGTGGTTCTCCTCGGAGGTCGCCACCCCGGACTCGACGGTGGCCAGGGAGCATCCGGAATGGGTTCGGAAAAACCTGACGCTGTTCGGGCATAACGACGCCCTGAAGATCGAGATCCCGGAAGCGCGCGAATGGTTCCTGGATAGGGTTCGGCATCTGGCCGACCATGAAGGCATGACCTGTTTCCGTCAGGACTTCGGCGGCTGGTATGGCGCGGAAGAGGAAGACCGGAAAGGGTACAACGAAGCGAAAGAAACCGAAGCGCTGTACGCCCTCTGGGACGCCATTGTTCGCGAATATCCCAAGATGATCATGGAGGGTTGCTGCGGCGGCGGTCGGCGCATCGATCTGGAGAGCATCGGCCGGTTCCATTGGCATTGGATGACGGACCGCTTGCTGGAGATGGAGAACGATCAGTGCAGCGCCTATGGCGCCTGCCTCTTTCTGCCGGGTGGCGTGTTGTCCATGTACACGGAATGTCCGGACGACTACTCGGCCTGGACCAGTTTTTCCGGACAGCCCATCTTATGTTGGCAGCCCTTGGAAAAGGACTTTCCGATGGAACGGGCCAAACGCCAGGTCGAGCTTTTCAAGCGCATCCGCCACCTGTTGCGCGGCGACTTCTATCCCCTGACGCCCTACGGACTGAGTACGCCTTGGTTGGGCTACCAGTTCCATCGCGACGATCTGGATCAGGGGATTGCGCTGGCGTTCCATCGCCCGTTCAATCGGGACGAGGGGGGGCCGGAGGAGGATACGTTGGTCTGCCGACTGCGGGGCCTCGATCCGGCCAAGCGATATTGGGTGCGTTCGGAAAGAAATGGGAAGGAAGAAATCCGGACGGGAGCGGAACTGGCCGAAGGATTGGCCGTCACGATTCCCGAACGGCGCGGAGCCGAAATGCTCATTTACCGGGCGAAGAACAAGGGGGCCACATGAAGAGGACAACACAGTTGGCGGACGTGACCATGCTGGCTTGCGGCAACATCCAATTGAAAGGCACACCAAACAAGGACAACAGCATGCAAAGATCGCATCGGAAACGAGTTTGGATGACGGGTGCCTTGCCTGCTTCCGTTCTATCCGCCGGCGTCATTGTGTTTTCCGGAGTGGCCGCCCTGGCGGCTGATGCCCGGAATGTCGCTCCGGAGTGGCGGGGGAAAACTCCGGGCACGGCCTGGCTGGGGCCGGACGTGCTATGGCGCGCGCGGGAATGGCTGATCTTCACTCTGCTGGATGAGAAGGGCGGCGGCTTCCGGCTGGATCTGACTCTGCGGGACATGAACATCTACATGCAGGGCGAAAGGCCGGTGCTGATCTTTGTGCTCGATCCGGATGGCGAGGTCTGCGCCAGCCAGGTGGTTGAGGATGACGGCGTGGTGTCCGGCAACGAACAGTATTGCGACGGCATCTATGATGAGTTCCAGGATATCCGCTACCGTGAGTATCACCGCCTGCTCAGTCCGGGCGGAACCCCTCCGGGCAAGAAGCGGTCGCCGATCCTTGATGCCCCGGAAAAATTAGTCCCCCGCAACGTGTCAGTGACCGTGCCATCCAACGCCAGGGCGGGTCTCTACCGGGCAGTGGTCATTGCCTCTTGGGATCACTGGCTGAGCCTGACTCCAGACCGGCCGCTGTTGATGGGCATTCATCCCGGACAGGGGCCGTTGTACGCGCATAAGGACAGGCTGAAGGAGGCATATCTGTATTTGCCGCCGGGGGTGAAAGATGTCGGCTTCGGATATGCAGAAGAGGTGATGCCGTTCGGCTGGACCCTGACCGTCAACGATGAAGCCGGAAACCTTCTGGGCAAAACCGTGCCGCGCACCCGTTACAGCTATTTCATCGACCGGAACGCGAAAGGCGACAGCGTGTTGAAGCTGAGCCTGGGCGGAACCTCCCCCGGCTGCTGTCTTTCCGTTGAAGGCGCGCCGTTTGTGCTTTGCCCCGATGCCGAATCGGCAAGAAAGATTCACGGCGGGGTAGAGGTGAACTCCCGCGGCGACTGGCTGTATCATGCCGGGCAGAAGAAAGTGTTGGATTGGGCGCTGTCGTTGAAACCCGAGGATTTTAAGGTTGAGGTAAAAGAGCCGGCTGAGCCATTCCAGTTGACAACGGAATATCATGGAATCAAGCCGTCCTTCTCTTCGGATTTACCCCGGCTGCTGGCCAGCCAGGATCTGGATCCGCGGAGTCCGACCTATGGCCAGTATATAGACACAGGCGACGCCGATTTTGACGAGAGAACTCACGGCTCGGCTGGCAAGAACACCGCGGTGTTCCGGGCGTTGATTCATAATTCCCCTGGCAACACCTATTACCAGAACGCCGCGCTTATGCGCCGCGTCGCGTTGGGGGCGATCATGGAGGGTTTGCTGAAGCTCGGCCCCGGCCTCTTTTTCTGCCATGGCGAATCGCCGAAAGTGTATCCGGAGTTCAGGGAGGATCAGTTCTTCGGGCTGCCATTCCGCGTTGGCTGGTACAACTTTTCCGATGCGAAAAAAAGCCTGGCATATGAACGAGCCTACGAACTGCTGCGCGCCGGGTTGCCCGCCGAAGTGATGAAGGCTTGGCGAAATCTGCTGCGGACCTGGGGATATGGCCGCTCCATGGCCCACTCCGGGGAGGCGACCAACCAATGGATCCTGCATTTGAACGAATTGGGCGGCATCTGCAAGGCGGTCAACGATCCGGTGCTGGACGGACTGCTGCGGGCCAGCGTGGAGCGGTGGGCGACACCTGGAGTGCTGGGCCGCATTGATCCCGACCCGACGCCGTTCTGCCTCGTTGGCGGCCTGGGTTTTGCCTATGCCTGCGACTTGGGCTGGACCGCCGCGGGATATCCGTCCGACACCGGATTTGACGCCGAGTACTGCAATGAAACCGTGTTCTATTGCCGGGAACTTTACGACTACACCGGCAATGCGGGAATCATGGAACGGTGCGGTGATTACGTCGAACTGAAGGCTCACCTGGCCCTGCCCGTGGATGGCACCATGAGCGGCAACATAACCTGCCCCACCGACATGTCGCATCGCACGCCCATGCCCAGCGCCAGTGTGCCGATTCATAAGGAAATGGCGGGTATGCCGTATGTAGACACCTACGCATACTGCTACGCATTGCAGAATCGCGGCGCCCGGACCTCGTCTCCAGCGCAACCGAAATTGCCTTGGCCGTGCCTTGAGGAAGGCCCGTTTGTCCGCAATTTCGATAAAGCCTTCTATTTCCTGAAGACTCCGGCCTACTACTCGATCGTCTACGGCGGGGAGTCCCAGTCGGGATGGCGGGGGTTTGCCGGTACGGTACGGACCCGAGACGGCTCCTCGGAATTCCTGGGCAGCAGCAGCGAATGCGGCTATGGCGGCAGGGGACGATTGGCCTGCAAACTGGCCGGACTGTCGGCGGTGTTTGTCAGGGATTGTGGCCCGGTGCTGTTGTCGAACAATCAGGATGTGTTCTATGTCAACAACCTGTGGTCGAGAAGCCGGACCGGCGATCGGCGCGGCGGCAGCGGCCTGGTCATCCCCGAATACGATGCCGCCGGATATGTGACGCCATGGCTGAGCTTTGACGAGACATCCAGAGTTGTCAACAGCACGGCGCGCTTTCAATACGCGCCCCTCCTGTGGAATCGGACCATCGTGTTTCATGACGGCCGGGTGGATGTCTCGGTTGACATAACCGCTACCGAGGACGTTGACCTCCTTAACCTCTGCGAGGCATTGCCCTATCCGGCGCTTGATAACCGTACGGTGCGGACGTTCCGGCAGGATTGGAGCGAGGGCGAGAAGCTGGGCCGACTGCCGGCCAGAACAGCTCCGCCGCGTCATCGCGAACCGGGTGAGAAAACAACGAGTGCCACGCAAGACGACGTGCAACCGGTGCGCCTGCGGGCGTTCGATATCAGCAGCCCATCCGGCGCGGGCGCGGCCGTGGTTTTCGGCAATGAGTCAGAATTCATCCACGTGCCGCCCATGACCTACGGTATCCAGTCGCTCAACTTCCAGTTCGCCCCGCGCATGCGCAAGGGTGAGCGACAGACGCTGCAATACACGATCGTCCCGCATGACCAGGCCGTCAGTGGCGCGGAACTGATGGCCATGAATGGCGGGAAGAAATGAAGTCGAGGAGTCAGTCTATGTTGAACGCGAAATTGGGGAGGACAATCGTTAAGACACGGATCGGCTTGTGGGGCTGCGGCAATCGAACGCAAGTCTTGATCAAGGATGCCTTGCGGAGAGACCGCATCGCCATCACGCGGTGTTTCGATCTCGATCGGGGCCGGGCCGAGGCGCTGGCCGGCAAGCTGGGCGCGAAGGTCGTTGATTCCGCCAAGGCGTTGCTGGGTGCGGCGGACGTGGATGCCTTCCTGATCTGCCTCTACCCGGGCGCGCATGCGGGGGCGCTGTTGCAGGCGCTACCGGTCGGCAGACCCATCTACGTCGAGAAACCGGTTGCCACCAATTGGGAGGACTACGAGAAGTTGCGGGCTGCCGCCCTGCGCTTTGACACCCCCGTGCATGTTGGGCTGATGCATCGCTACTGTCCCGTGTTCGCCACGATGACGAACCTGGTGCGCGCCGGGAAGATCGGCACCATGATCGGCGTGACGGTCAACTGGGTGGCTTGGCTTCGGAAGGTCGAAGATTTCCCCGGCGGCAAGGACAACTGGCACTTCCGTCCGGACACCGGCGGTGAACTGATTCAGCACTTCTGCCACACCTTCGACTGGTTGCGCCAATTGGGCGGCGATTTCACGCAAGTCAGCGCGATGTGCAATCATCTCGACCGCAAGGAGACGCCCATCGAGAACACGTGGGATATCCTGCTGCGCTACCGGAGCGGGGCGCTGGTCAACTTCCATTCCTCGATGCACAACCCGCGGAACAGCGAACTGGGCTATATCGAAGGATCCGAGGGCTCGCTCGAATGGGAGTGGAGTGCCCCTTCGGTCATCAAGTTCTTCCCGAACGCCAGCAAGAAGCAGGCCGGCGAGATCGTCCCCGTGGCCAACGATGGGGCCGAACACGAGCGAGGGTTTGAGCTCTTTCTAGAAAGCCTGGCGACCGGCCGGTCCCAGGATATCAATCTGAAGGACGGGCTGTGGGCATCGCTGATTCCACTGATGGCGCGCCGCGCCGCCGAATCCGGCGCGACGCAAGCGTTTCCCGCAATCGCATAGCGCCCCACACATGACGGCCGGGTGGTGCATCATAATATGGCGAATGAATCCAATGGAGTCTAACGACGAAATGTGGCGACCTGAAGAGATCGAGAGCCTTTCAAAACGGTTCGGCATCCGAGCCGGCGTGCGGTTGCATAGGGATGCGGAGGATTTCCATTTCCCGGAGGGCTCCTTCCTGTCCAGGGGCTATGCGCCTTCCGGCGGCTACGTCAAGGACTTCGGTCTCGTGATGCGGGAAGGGAGGTTGCATCTCTTCCACATTGACGGCCGGCCCGGCGAAGTATGCTGGGTGACGGGCAACGAGATCTCCTTCGGGCATGCCAGCACGTCGGACTTCCGCCGCTGGATCCGGCATCCGATGCCGCTGGCCGTCGGCGAACGTCCCTGGGAGAGCGAACACGTCTGGGCGCCGTTTGTGTTCGAGCGCCAAGGCGTCTATTACCTGTTCTACATGGGCGGCGGGAGGGGCGAGGCCGTCATTACGTACGCCACGTCGCCCGATCTTGAGAGCTGGACGAGATGGCCCGACGGGCCCATCCGATGCACGGCAGGGCGGGATCCGTTCGTTTTCGAACGGGCTGGGCAGGTCATTCTGTTGTACACGGGCGACGGGGGAGCGCGGGTGGCGGCGTGCGCGAGCGACGATATGATTGATTGGGAACAACTTCCCGATCTGCTGCGGATCCCGGGCGGGGTGGCCGCGGAGTCATGTTCTCTCCATCCGCTGGGTGGGCGGCATGTGTTGTGGTTCAACGATTACGGACCGGAGTTGGCCGGATTCCGCGCGGCGTATGCCGTGTCGGACGATCCGTTTCATTTCGATCCCGCGGCGATCCGCGAGTTCCGGTTCGTCACCGACCATCCGGAGGCGACGCCCAGTGCCGAGCTGCCGGTGGCGCGTCCCGTGCCGCTCTCGATCGAACGGATCGCCGGCTCGGGCGAGCTCTGGTTCGTGGCCTACTTCCGTTGGCACAAAGACCGTAACCGGCTCTTCTTCGGTTCTCTGGACTGGTCTGCGGATCCGGCCACGATCAGGGAGATCAACTCGGATCGCGAGCTGAATGATCTGCTGCGGCGCACGCAGTCCTGATCGTCACATTCCCGCGATCGGCGCCCAGCCGGCGAAGCAGAACTGGGCGAGAGTCCGCTGGGTGATGCCATAGGAGAGGAATTCTTCGGGCTTCAGTCCGTCCGGTTCGTAAGCGCGAACGAATTCGCGGATTGTCTGGAGACGCCGGATGACGTCCTCGGCCACCGGTTCCTCATGACGGATGCGGCGTGGCACGCCGGGTTTCAGGAGTTGCTTTTGCCAGACGGGGTGAATAGACATGATCAGATCCGCTCCGGCCAACTGCTCCATGTGATGCGTACCACGCAGCGCCGCCACCATCAGCTCGGCCTCATATGACCGTTCCCGATAGCAGGCATAAGCTCGCTTGACGATCGCCAACCCGGCCAGTCTGAGGTCATCCGGGCTTGCGTCGCTCCCGGCATCCCGCGCCACCGCCGTCAGGTAGTCGTCAATGCGTCCGATCATGATGACCGCATAGCAGCGGCCCGGCGTCAGGCCC
>JAQULY010000181.1 GCA_028718445.1 Kiritimatiellia bacterium | reverse complement strand
TGCACATCGTAGTCGAGGTACAGCTTGCAGCCGAACTCCTCCATGATCTCCAGGGCTTCATCCCGCGTGAGGCGCCCCCCCGCCACATCCGCCCGGTAGTAGGGATACAGAATCTGGTCCAGGCGGTCGATGGAGTTGGCGTTGATGTGGTCTTCGCCGCAGGTCAGGACATGCGCGAGCCACAGCGACTGGGTCGCCTGGAAAAAGGTCTCAGCGCCCGAGGCCGGAACCCGTGCGCACGCGGCCGCCATGTTCAGTAACTCGCGGCGTCGCGCCTCGCAGGTCTCCTTCTGCGCCATCTCCCGCGCCAGTTCGGCGTAGCGCTTGCCCAGCAGGATGCCGGCCTCGCACACTGTCAAGGCAGCGCGCAGGAAGTTCTCCTTCTGAGGGAAGGCCGGATCGGAGAGGTCCATTCGGTCCAGCTCCGACCGGGCTTCGTCCCTGATGCCGGTAAATCCGATCCGGAGGACCTTGGCGTAATCGCGGATGGAGTGGTTTTCGATCCAGCCGCCCGCCGAGTAGACACTCGATGGATTCCACCCGTCGCGGCTGGGAACGCTGTTGGGCCCCCCACGACCGATCTCGCAGTGTTCCAGCGCGCCGCGGCGGTTTGCGAGCCAACGTTCGACTTCGGATTTGACCTCGCGTTCCTCACGTTTGGAGAGGCCGAACTCCGCCAGGCGTTTGCGTTCGGCCGGCTTGAGTTTTATTGCGAAGCCGAAATCGGAGCGCGCCGCCGGCAGGTGTTCGCCCGCCAGGCGCCAGCCGGGCGGAATCTCGAGCGTCGCCAGTTCCACCTCCTTCAGGAGAAACTCCGCCCGATGCTGCACTCGCGAGCGCCCGCCGCCGGCCGTGCGCCACAGCGCGACGTCCTGGATGAATGGATTGATGTCGGCGACAAAGGAGCCCTTTCGCTCCATCACCTGTTTCCGCAGAGCCGCTATCCGTGCGTTCATGGTTTTTTCCGCATGCGTCGTTCGTAAAAATCGCCGGCGTAGCCTACGTCATGCGCCACGTCCCGGGCGCACGCCAACACATCGTGTTCTATCTCCGCTTGACGCGAGGCGTCGAACCGCGATGAAAGTCCCGTAACCCCGAGACCCGCCGCGGGCTTGCCCTCGACGTCGAACACCGGCGCGCCGACGCAGAAGATTCCGTCCGCGTATTCCTCGTGGTCATGCGCGACACCCGACGTGCGCACGTGAGCCAGCTCCTTCATCAAGGCGGCGCGCGACGTGGTGCTGCGCGATGTCAGCCGGGCGAGGCGGCTTGAAGGCAGCAGGCGTTCGCGCTCCGCCGCGTCCAGAAACGCCAGCACCGCCTTGCCGAAGGCGTTGCCGTGGGGATAAAGCGACGCTCCCGGCACCACCTGGAGATAGTAGTCGGCCGGCGGCGCCACCACGTCCAGCACCAGCATGCGCGCGCCATCCGGAACCTCGATTTGGCATGTTTCCCCCGTGAGCTGCGCCAGACGCTCAAGGTGCGGGCGGGCGCGCAGCCGCAGGTCGAAACGCCGGTACAGCGCCATGCCCAGGCGGAAAAAGCCGGCGCCCAGGCGATAGGCGCAACCGGCGTCCGCGTCGGCGTAGCCGCGCTCCACCAGCCGCTTCATGACGCGGAACGTCAGGTTGGTGGAAAGCCCCAACGCGCGCGACAGCTCGGTCACGCCCAGCGCCCGTTCGGTGCCGGACAGATGCTCGACGATGTCCAGCATCGCGTCAACCGCGGGTACGGCGTAATGGTTGCCGGTTTTGCTTCTCACCCAAGTTCCCTTTGCGGCGTCGTATTATGTCACTAAAATGCTTTTTTATCAATAGAAGGATGGCGACTTGACTCGATCGTCGAAGCGAGCCGCAGATTTCTCGCTGCGCGGGCGCATAACCCGCCGAATACTGAACCGCAGAATGTCGAGGTCAGTTCCTTGGTAATGCGGGCCTCATAATTCGTCAATCTGACGAACGCGAATGTGCACTTGGCTTCGCGAGGCAGCGCTTTGGGATGGCGGGGCTGGCTTGTGAGGCGGACCGATAGCGCCTAGAATGCGTCCCATCCGTTGAACCAATGTCGCTTTGAGTTGTGTATGCTGACTGAAGGGCGGGAATCGTATCTTTTCCTACGCGATCTGCTGGCGCGGAAGCGCCACCTGCGCGTCCACGCCATGGGCGTTTGCGGCGTCGGTCTGTCAGGCGTGGCCGCGCTGCTGCAGGCACGCGGGTGGGAAGTCTCGGGCTGCGACGTCAATGCCGCCTGTGAACAGGCGGAGTGGCTGGCCGCGCATGGCATTGCGGTGCGGGACGGCCACGAGCCGGCCCATCTCTCGGCCACGTGCGATCTGCTGGTGCGTAGCGCCGCCGTGGCGCCCTCCCACCCCGAAGTCCAGCGCGCCCACGAACTGGGTATACCGGTGGTAAGGCGCGGCGAGATGCTGGCGGCCCTGTTGTCCGCGCGCCGCGGCGTGGCGGTCTGCGGCACGCATGGCAAGACAACCACGGCATGCTTTACGACGCGCCTGTTTCAGGCCCTGGGCGCCGCGCCAGGCTGGTGCATCGGCGGTAGCGTGCCGGCGCTGGCGGGCGTGGCGGACGCGGGTGGCGCCGGTCCGCTCGTGGTCGAAGCCGACGAGAGCGACGGCACGCTGGCGCTCTATGAACCGGCCATCACCGTGGTCACCAACATAGACGCCGACCACATGGAGCACTTTGGCGGCCTTGAAGCCCTGAGCGCCTGCTTTGCGGGCGCCGTCGCCAACACGCGCGAAGGCGTGGTGTACGGCGCCGACGATGCCGCGGCCACGGCCGTGTGCGCCGCCGCGCCCGGCGCCATCGGATTCGGTTTTGACCCCGCCGCGCGGTTGCGGATCGCCAGTCTCGACATGAACGCTGACCGCATGCGCTTGGAGGTGCTCTGGGACGGCGTGTCGCTGGGCCAGGCCGAGCTGCGCGTGACCGGCCGTCACAATGCCCTCAACGCGTGCGGCGCCCTGGGCGCGGCGATCGCGGCGGGCTATGCGCCGCAAGTTGCTTTCGCCGCGTTGGCGGCGCTGGACGAGTTGCCCGGCCGGCGCTTTGAGCAGGTGGCGGTGCGCGGCGGCATTCGCGTGATTTCCGACTATTCCCACCATCCGGCCGAAATCGCGGCGCTGGTAGCGCTGGCCCGTCTGCAGGACGCGCAGCGGCTGGTGGCGATCTTCCAGCCGCATCGCTACAGCCGCACGCGCGCCCTGGCGGAGGTTTTTCCGGCAGCCTTCCGGGGCGTCGCCGAGCTACTGCTGGCGCCGGTCTACGCGGCGTCCGAAGAGCCGCTGGAAGGCGGACGGATCGAAGATCTCTACCGCGCCTTCCGTGCGCAGGCCGGCGCCGGCATTCCGCTGCCGCGGCTGGCCGCCTCGCTGGAGGCCGCCTGGCATTGGCTGCGCCGACATCTGCGGCCAGGTGACCTGTTACTGGTGGTGGGTGCCGGCGATGTCGAGCAGGTGGCGCGCTGGGCCGCGTCCGAGTACGGTCAGGGCGCCATCCGCGCCGCCGCGCCGGTTGCGGCGGATGCTTTCGCTGGCATCGCGGGCGTGACGGTGCGGCTGTCGCACCCTCTCGGACCGCTGACAACGCTGGGGGTTGGCGGCCCGGCCGAGGCGCTGTTGGACGTGGACACGCCGGAAGCCTTGTCAGCGGCGTTGCGCGTTTGTCGGGAACGCGGCTATCGCCGGCATCTGCTGGCGGGGGGCTCCAACACGCTGGTGGACGATCTGGGCGTGCGCGGCGTGGTGCTGCGTCTGCACGGCCAGAGCTTCCGCGGCTGGCATGTGGCCGACGGGCGGCTGACGGCGGGCTGCGGCTGGGGTGGGTCGGCCCTGCTGGAACGCATGACCTCCGCCGGACTGGGGGGACTTGAATTTCTTGACGGCATTCCCGGCCGTCTTGGCGGTTGGCTGGCGATGAATGCCGGCGCGCACGGCGGCGAGATCGGCACACGCGTGCGCGCGCTGCACTGCGTGGATAGTGATGGCGCGCCCTTCACCGTGAGCGGTGCCGATGCCGGCTTCGGATACCGTCGTTGCGCGGTGCTGGCTCAGGCGGTGGCGGTCGGGATCGAACTCGATCTTGCGCCGGACGATCCGGCCGCGGTCGCCGCCAGACGACAGGCGTACCGTCAACGCCGTCTGAACCTGGCGGGTCTGCGCACGGCGGGATCGGTCTTTCGCAATCCTCCCGGCGAGGCCGCCGGCCGGCTGCTGGATCTCGCCGGGTGCAAGGGTTTGCGCGTGGGCGGCGCCCGCGTTTTCGAGGGGCACGCCAACGTCATCGCGCTCGACGCTGATGCCGCTGCCGCGGACATGCTCGCGCTGATGGCGCTGATGCGCGATCGCGTGCGGTCGCGGCATGGCGTGGAACTGGCGGCGGAAATCAGGCACTTGCGATGATGCTGCGTTATTCGGGCGCGCACGGAACCGTACGATGCGCTATAATCGATCGCATCATTTCCAAGGTGTAAAACTCATGCCGCGATTTCACAGAGTGGCCGTCCTGATGGGCGGCGTTTCCAGCGAGCGCGAAGTCTCGCTGCGTTCGGGTCAGGCCGTGGTCAAGGGACTGTGCGAAGCCGGGTGCGAGGCCGTGCCCGTGGTGTTGGAGCGCGAGGCCGTCGAGGGGCTGCCGGCCGGAACCGAGGCCGTCTTTCTGGCGTTGCATGGCGGTTATGGCGAGAATGGTGGCGTGCAGGCCGACCTGGACCGGATGGGCGTGCCGTATACCGGTTCAGGCGCGGCGGCCAGCAGACTGGCGATGGACAAGATCGCCACGAAGCGGGTCCTGTCGGCGCATGCCGTGCCCACGCCGGCGCACGAGGTGCTGAGCGCGGGCGAGGGCCGCGGACGGATGGCGCTGCCGCTGGTGGTAAAACCGCAGCGCGACGGATCGAGCGTCGGGGTCACGCTCGTGAGATCGCCGGGCGAATGGGCGCCGGCGCTGGCGGCGGCGCGCGCCATAGACCCCGAGGTGCTGGTGGAGCGTTACATCCCCGGGCGCGAGTGGACGGTGGGCGTGGTCGGCGGCGAGGCGCTGCCGGTGATCGAGATCCGCGCCGCCAACGACTGGTACGGCTATGATGCCAAGTATGGAACCGGCGACACCGTCTACCTCTTTCCCGACGATCGGGCCGAGGAAGGCCTGCGGGCGCGATGCCGCGAGTTGGCGCAGGCCACGTTTCAAGCCGTGGGCGCCCGCGGTCTGGGGCGCGTGGATTTCAGAGTCACACCGGCAGGCGAGCCATATGTGCTGGAGCTGAACACGATTCCGGGATTCACCGCCACCAGTCTTTTGCCGAAGGCGGCGGCCAAGGCCGGCATGAGTTTCAGCGCGCTGTGCACGCGCATCCTTGACCTGGCCTGTTTCGATCGGCCTTGACGCGGACGTCCCGGCGGGAGTAGATGACGGCATGGCATGGTGGCGAAAACGACGTAGTGCGGCCAGCCGGACGCGCGGAGCTACGCGGGTCTTTGGCCGCAGCACCGGACGGGCCGCCTGGAGCGACGGTCAACGGCGCCTGGCACGCACCTTGATGGTGCTGGTGCTGTTGGCGCTCGCGGGTGGGGGTTGCTGGCGCGGCGTCCGCTACTATCTCCTGGAAAGCGGCACCTTCACGCTGCGGCGGCTGGAGATACAGGCGGGCGAGACGCTGGGCGAGAGCCGGGTGCGCGAATATCTGAAGCTGCAAGTGGGCATGCCGCTCTTTGCGGCGGATATCGTGCGTCAACAGGCCGACTTCATGCACGATGCGCCCCCACTCCAGGCAGTGACCATCCAGCGCGAGTTGCCGGACAAGCTGAAGGTTCGCATCGTCGAGCGCATCCCACTGGCGCGCTTCGCCCGCAAACCCCTGGCCGTGGATGCCGAGGGACAGGTCTTCGTCCGCTATCACGGCATCGAGATGCTGCCGTGCATCTCGGGCTACGAGGACCTGGAGATCGCCCCCGGCATGCGTGTCGGCGGCATGGCCCTGGCGGCGGTTGACCTGCTCAACGCCCTGCGCGCCTCGCAGGTGCCGCTGGCCGTGGTCGATATTGATGTTGACCATCTGGACTATGTCTATTGCACAATGTCGGACCAGCGTCGCGTGAAGCTCGCCTGGCGCTATATGCAGGACCGCGACGAACGCTCCCACAAGTGGTTGCTGGCGCAACTGCGGGGGCTGGCGGAGTCCATGAATTCCGAGCGCGGGCGCCCGCGCAGTCGCTGGGACGCGACAGTGCCGGGCCGCGCCTACGCCCAATGAACGGTTACACGCATGGCCATACCACCTATCGCAGCACTGGAAATCGGCACGACCCGCACCGTGGCGCTGATCGGCGAAATTGATGACGACCAGCGCGTGACGATCACCGGTCGCGGCGTCTATCCCTCCACGGGCGTGCGCAAAGGCCAGGTGGTGGACCTCGAACTCGCCAAGGTCGGCGTAGAGATGGCCGTGCGCCAGGCCGCCGACGAGAGCGAGGTGAACGTCGGTCAATTGCTGTTGGCGGTGAACGGGGGCCACATCGAGGCCGTCACCAATCGCGGATCGGTGCCGGTGCGCGCGCGCGATCATGTGGTCACGCGGGAGGACGTCGAGGAAGTCATGGAGATCGCCAAGGCGGTGAACCTGCCGCCCGAGCGCGACATCATGCATACCATCAGCCAGAGCTTCAGCCTCGACGGGCAGAGCGGCATCGTCAAGCCGGAGGGCATGCAGGGCGCTCAACTGGCACTGGACATGCTGGTGATCCATGCCGTCCGCAACCGGATTGACAATGTCCGCAACGTGGTGCAGCGGGTCCAGTTGGACGTGCAGGACGTGACCTTCGGCGGCTTGTGCGCGGCGCTGGCGGTGCTGACGCCAGAGCAGAAGCGCAACGGCGTCGCCGTGATAGACCTGGGCGGCGGCACCACCAGTTTCCTGGCCTATGCCGACAACGTGATGGCGGCGGCGGGGTCGCTGGGCATCGGCGGCGATCATGTCACCAACGATTTGGCGCTGGCCTTCAACATTCCCATCGCGCGGGCCGAGGAACTCAAGCGGCGCGAGGGTTGCGCGCTGGTCAGCGCGGGCATCGGCCTGAAGCGTCTGGCGATGCCGCAAGAGGTCGGGTTCCCCGAGCGCAGCATCAGTCTGAAGGCGTTTCACGTGGTGATCAACGCGCGCATCGAGGAGACGCTGAGAATGGTGCGCGGGGCGCTGCATGACGCCGGCGTGCTGACCAAGCTCAGCGCGGGGATCGTGCTGACCGGGGGCGGCGCCTATCTCAAGCGTCTGCCGGAACTGGCGCAGAACGTCTTCGGGCTGCCCTGCATGATCGGCGAGCCGATCAATGTGGCGGGTTTGCGGGAGGTGGAGGACGGCGCGGCATACGCCACGACGGCCGGACTGACGCTCTATGGTTTTCGCACCTATCGGGAGAGCAGTCTGCTGCAGCCGTTGCGCGAGTGGTGGCAGGGAGTCTTCAGGCGATGAACGAGAAGCAGACGGGATTGATGCTGGTGGGCGTGGGCGGGGGCGGCGTAGGCATTGCGGCGGCGGCCGCCGCCGCGTTCGGCGCCGGCATGCAGGCGGTGGGCTTCGATACCGATGCCATGACTTCGCGTCAACTGCCCGGCGGCCTGATGCGCTGCCTGCTGATCGGCGTGCCGCGTTGCGACGGCCGGGCTACTGGCGGCGATATGGTCAAGGGGCGCACGGCCGCGCAGGACGATGTGGAGGCAATCAAGAACGCCCTGGCCGGCACGCGGACGGCCGTGGTGGTCGCCACGCTTGGCGGCGGCGTCGGCGGCGGCGCCACGCCGGAGATTCTGCGGGCCTTGCGCGAACTGGGCGCGCACACGCTCTGCTTCGCGGCGCTGCCCTTCGAACTGGAGGGGCCGGAACGGCGCGCGGCCGCCATGCGGGCGCTGCCGCTGATCGAGGAGAATGCCGATGCGCTGGTGGTCGTGCCGCTCGACGATCTCTTTGCCGACGCCGGCGGCTATGCGCTGGCCGATGCCATTCCCCGCGCCGAAGCCATGCTCGCCGCCGGACTGACGCTGTTCTGGCGGCTGGTGCTGACGCCCGGTTTCATCCCGCTCGATGTCGAGACCATCCATGCCCTGCTGCGGCAGAGCGGCGGGCGTTGCCGTTTTGCCGTGGCCTCGGCCGAAGGCGCCGGACGCGGCGTCGAGGCCGTCTCGCGCTTGAGCCGCAGCGCGCTGCTGGGCAAGGGCACGGGCTTCGCCGGTGCGCAGGCCGTGGCGCTGGGCGTGCTGGCCGGCGCCGATCTTTGCCTGGCTGAACTCTCCGAAATCTCCAAACGCGTCCAGGCGGCGCTGCCCGGTGGCTGCCGTTTCCACCTCGGCACGATGCTCGACGAGCGCTTTGCAGGACATGTCCACCTGGTGGCGTTGGCCTTCGACGCCTGGCGTGATGCGGCTGCCACCGCGCCGGACGTCAAGAGCGGCGACGAGACGACCATGGAAACTTTGATGCCACTGGCCGGAGATTCGCGCCCCGGTCGCGGCCGCGGCGGCGCCGGACGATCGAAGCTGAGTTTCGGCGCCACCGGCCGCGGGCGCTTCAAGGGCGTCGAGGCCACGCTGCTGAATGGCGAGGATCTCGATATTCCGGCATACCTGCGGCGGG
This sequence comes from Kiritimatiellia bacterium, assembly GCA_028718445.1. Taxonomy (GTDB): domain Bacteria; phylum Verrucomicrobiota; class Kiritimatiellia; order RFP12; family JAAYLN01; genus JAQULY01. The sequence continues at coordinate 1,262 of JAQULY010000181.1, read as the reverse complement.
GACTGACGCTCGACCGCTGACTCGCCGTAGCGCCCGTATGTCCATGGTTCCACGCCGTCTCTGTCTTGCCCCCTTGCGCGGGGTCACGGGCCTGACCTTCCGCCGCTGTTTTGCGCGGCACTTCGGCGGTATTGACGGCGCCGTGGCGCCCTTTCTGACCACGCTGGCCGGCGCGCGCATCAAGCCTACGCACCTGACCGACATCCTGCCGGAGCGCAATGCGGAGCTGCCGGTCGTGCCGCAGGTGCTGGGCAAGTCGCCCGCCGAACTGCGGACTCTGCTGCTGGCGATACGCGGCCTGGGCTACACGCGCTGCGACCTCAATGCCGGCTGTCCCTGGCCGTTCGTGGTCAAGAAGGGCAGGGGGGCCGGACTGCTGCGCGATTCCGAACTGTTGAGCAGCATGCTTGAGACCGGCTGCGAGATTATGCCGGAGGGCTTCTCGCTCAAGGTGCGTCTGGGGATCGACACGCCCGGGCTGTTGCTGGAACGCATGGAGACGATCAACCGCTTTCCTTTGGCCGAGGTCGCCATTCATCCGCGCACGGCGCGTCAGATGTATGGCGGCACGGTTGACCTCGGCTCCTTTGGCGCCTGTCTGGCGGCCTGCCGCCATCCGGTCGCATACAGCGGCGACATCCGCACGCCCGCCGACTTGCGGCGCCTGGAGGCGCGCTTTCCCGCGGTGAGAAGCTGGATGCTCGGCCGCGGCGTCGTGGCCGACCCCTTTCTGCCGCGCCTGCTGGCTGACGGCGGGACGCCGCGCGATCCGGCGCAACTGCGCCTGTTTTTGGAGGACTTCCTGGAGCAATCGCGCGCCGAACTGAGCGGACCGGGGGCCTTGCTGGGAAGACTTAAGGAGCTGTGGGGATACCTGCACACCTTGTGCGCCGGCGGCGAGCGGCTATGGAAGGATATCCGGACCTGCCGCCGACCGGAGGAGTATGAACGCGCGGTCGCCGCCTGGTTTCAGGACCAGCCGGTCTTCGTCGCCCCGGCAGATGGGATTGTGGAACCCTGAACTGCGAGAGTTGCGTACTTGTGCCACCTAACCATGCACGTTGATTGCGCAGAGACGGCTCGCTAGGACGCTCGCTCTCCACCAGTTTTATCCATGCGCGAGTGAACGATCGAGTTGGAGATACTATGCTGGGGCATGAGCAACCACTAGACTAATCACAGTAGAAGGATGGGCCTTCTATCGTAATTGCGTAAGCAAAGAAAGGAAGCATCATGCCCCAGCAGAGAAGTAGGCTATTCAT
>JAQULY010000180.1 GCA_028718445.1 Kiritimatiellia bacterium | reverse complement strand
GCGCGACCAGGATGTTGACCTGGTGGTGGTGGCGACCAAACCGCTGAGCACCCATTGTCCGGCCGCCCGCCAGGCGCTGGAGGCCCACAAACACGTGCTGCTGGAAAAGCCGATGTGTCTGACCAGCGCCGAGTGCGATGATTTGATCGCGCTGGCCAGTAGACAGCGTCGGGTGCTGACGGTGCACCACAACCGGCGGCTCGATCTCGATTTCATGGCCACCGTCGAATACATCCGCCGCGGCAAAGTGGGCGAACCGCGACTGATCGAGGACCGCGTCTGCTGCGGCGCCTACGGCGGCGGCGACTGCGTGGACTGGGGCGTGCACCTCGTGGACCAGGCGCTCTGCCTGGGCCGGGGCGCGCTGCAGGAGGTCACCGCCATGTTCTGCAATCCCGCCGGCGGCAGCGCCGACGCCGGCTTCGTCGAGGCCACGCTGCGCTTCTCCGAGCTGCCGCTGGTGAGAATCTCAATGATGCCGCGGCCGCCGGAATTTCTGCTCAACGGCACGCCCCCGGCCGTGCGCTTCTATGTGGCCGGCACTACCGGCGCCTTTGTGCAGCGCACGATCGAGGACCCGCGCGACCTGATGAACGCCACGGTCAACTTCGACAAGCAACGCCCCGACTACGAGGTGCCGCCATACCTCAGCGTCACGCGCAAAGGCTATTACGACTACCTCTACGAGAGCCTGGCGGACGGACGTCCGCTGCTGGTCAAGCCGGAGGAGGCGCGCAACGCCATCCGGACGATCGAGCTGATGGAGGCCTCCGCCCGCGCGGGACGCACGGTCGCCGCCACCGACATGCTGACACGTTAGATTTTGGAGAACATATATGAGCACTGAAACCAAACCTGTTGGCGCAACCTCGCGGCGCGTGCTGTTGTTCGGCGGCGGCGGCTGCCACGATTTCAAGGTCTGCTGCCCGGTGCTGAAGGGGTACCTTGAGGGCGAGCCGGGACTGTCGGTTGATTATGCTGCCGAAGACTACGATGTGTTCACGGCCGAACGCATCGCGCCCTACGACCTGATTGTCATGTACCACACCGGCGGCCAGTTGAGCGTCCCCCAGAGGCGCGGACTGGTCGAAGCCGTCGCTGCCGGCAAGAGTTTTGTAGGCGTGCATGCCGCCGCGGATTCATTCTCGGAGGCGCCGGACTACCGCGCAATGGTCGGCGGCTATTTCCGCGCCCACCCCTTCATGCGCGATTACATTGTCAGTCTGACCAACGAGAAGCATCCGGTCACGGCCGGCATCGCCGGCTACAGCGTCGAGCATTGGGAAAAGTGGCCGGTTTTCGAGTACCGCGTGCATGACGAACAGTACCTGCTGGACTACGACAATCGCGTCGAGTTGCTGGCCGTGACCACCTTCCGCGGCCGCCTCTGGCCGGTCTCATGGGTGAAGCCCTGGGGCAAGGGCAAGGTCTTCTATCTGGCGCTCGGCCATGACGTGGAGGCCTGCCGCAATCCCTTCTTCCGGCAGATGTTCATGGGCGGCGTGCGCTGGGCCGTCGCTCCCGCGCCCTACGCCGCGCCCGCCACCACCCGCTTCGCAATATCGTAGGAAGGTTAAAAAGCCACGCGCAGCGTGACAATCTCGAATGGCCGCGCGCGGACTTGCACGCCGTTGCCGGCGATCTTGAAGGTCGGATCGGGACAGGACTCGCCGCGCGCGTCGGTCTGACGGCAGGCGCGGATGGCGCGCGGCAGCGTAATGCCCACGCGCCCGCTGCGCCCCTCGCTCTCGTAGATGCGAATCTCGAGTTCGTCGCCGGCCATGCGGTAGGCCATCAGTTCGAAGTGCCCGGCATCGAGCGCAATCATGGAGTCCGCCTCCGGCCAGGACTGCCCGCGCTCCGGAAACGCCGTGTGCAGGGGACGGTTGAAGCAGGCGCCGAGACGCGCGGGATGATAGTCGCTCTCGCGCGGCGCGAACGGGTGGAGCGCGTATTCGAAGATCTGCTCGACGCCTTCCTCATAGGTGGTCTGGCCGCCGGCGTCCTCCATGCCCACCGCCCTGAAGAGCGAGAGCAGCATGACGCCGTCGGTGACGTTGTTGCCGGGCAGTCCGCGGTTCAGCAGGCACAGGCCGCGTTTGCCGTCCGAGTAGTCCATCCAGTCCTGCGCCGCGTACTCGCCCTCGGGCCGGGTCATGTGACCACACGGAATCGAGGTGCGAATGCGTCCGTTGCGGATGGCTGTCGGGAAGGCGACACGCAGGCGGTAGCGCTTGCCGCTCGGCATGAAGTGGGTGCGGAAGCGCAGGAGCCGTTCGTCGCGCGCCAGCGAGATGAAGGTCGTCACGTTCGTATCGGGATAGTGCACGCGGATGGTCGCGCGCAGCGGTCCGGCCTCGGCGACGCGCATATCCGGCCAGCGAATGGCGTCCGCATCCGCCGACGCGATTCCGACCGCCGCGCGGCGCTGGTACTCAATGCCCGATGGCGCCATCGGATCGGGCAGAGCGCTGGCATACAGTTGCGTGCCGTTCTGCGGTCCGCGCCCCGTCAGCCACAGGTCACCCATGTCGGGCTGCAGCATGATATTGTTCATGCCCTTGCTGGTGAATTCGCCGCGATCGGGCAAAGCCAGTTCGCAGTCGTGCAGCTTGTCTATCAGACTGACGATCGTGCCATTCGAGCCGAGTACCGCCTTGATGTAGCGGTTCTCAAGCAAGCGCTCCGAGACCTTCAGGCCGCGGGTGGCGACGGATGGCCGCCCGGCGCGCAGGCGCAGGCCGAAGGTCCGCAGGCTGCCCGGCGCGGCCTTCACCCTGGCCAGCACGATCGCCTCGCGGCCCGCATCCTGCCGGATCTGCTTGACCCCCTTGATCTCCTTACCGAGCGTATCCAGCACCTGCGCGGCGCCTGGCGCGACATGCAGGAGCTGGCATTCGACCGACCGGCCGTCGGCATCCGCGATCTCCACGTCGTCAACCTTCCGCCCCAGGCCTTTCAACGGAATCTCGACCACCTCGGTGCGTTCGTACGGCAATGAGTTGAAGATCGTGACCGCGAGGTCCGCCCGCCGCCCCGCTGGCGCGGCGCGCTTGCGGACGCCCGCCGCGAGCATGGCCGCGGCCAGCGACTGCCGCGCCAGGCGCTCCCCGCGCGCGTAGTCGTGCAGCGCTTCACGCAGGGCGCCGTCTTCCAGCGAGCCGGCGATGATGTCGTGGAACGCGTTCCAGGCGATCGTTTCCCACAACTGCGGACCGACCGCCGCCGGCGCCGGAGCGCCGGCGAAACCTTCCAGCATCTCCAGCGCGGCCACGGCGTTTTCCAGGCGGCGGTTAGCTTGTTTGATGCGAATGCGCGACGAGTAGGTGCCCTGCATGAGCGGATTGAAGTCGTCCTTCAGCACCGGCAGGTCCTCGCCATGCCCGCGGATGACGTTCTCGAAGAATTGCTCGGGCGAACCGAACTCAATGTGATATTTGCGGTTCAGACGGTTGTAGCCCGCGATGTAGTCCATGATGCTGTCTTCAGGCATGCGGAAGTCGCCGCCAATGGCGCTCAGCAGCGTCTCCTTGACGGCTGAGTTGCGGTGCATCAGATCGAGCTGCGCTTTTTCGAAGAAATTCGCCATCCACTTGCCGCCGCGCGAGGACAGATACGGCACCATGGCTGTGCCCAGTCCGTAGTAGGTGTCTATCTGCCACTGCGTCAGCAGGCGCGTGCCGTCCAGGCCCTGCCACCAGTAGAGGGTGTCGTCGCCCTGGGTCTTGCCGCGCTCGTAGAGATAGGCGATGTAGCCGCAGGCCCGTGATAGTTGGGGAATCTGGGCATGGTGACCGAAGATGTCCGCCATCCAGCAAATCTTGGGTTCGACGCCCAGGTTGGCCATCAGCCACTCGCGCCCGAGCTGGTAGTTGCGGATAAAGGACTCGCCCGATGGGATGTTCACGTCCGGCATGGTGAACATGCCCGGCGCGAAGATCAGCCGGCCTGTGCGCGCCAACTCGCGCACGTGATCGCGCGCGGTGGGGTTGCGTTCCAGGTATTCCCGCATCAGGATGGCTTGCTCCACCACGAAGATGAACCGCGGGTATCGGGTCAGCATGTCGAGACCGGCATCAATGATCGGCAGCGTGATCTTCAGGTAATCATCGAAGGTCTTGCGGTAGGCCACGTCGTAGTGGAAGGCCCCGAAAGTTTTGACGACGACTTGCTTCTTTATGGTTTTTTTCATGGCAATCGATAGGGCGCAGATCATACCACCGCCCGCGAACGAGTGTCCACGCCGCAGCGGCGGTCCCGACTGCCTCGACTGGATTCGACTGGTCCAACTTTCGTCAGTGGGTTGGTGGAGAAGCTGGAGTCGTCGGACGTCGATGGGCGTCGCTGCCAGTCGAGACTTCGCGCGTGCCCTTGCAAGCAGGATAGCCGGTGCAGCCCCAGAAGGGCTGACCGACATTGCGCCCGGCTCTGGCCAGACGTTGGCACATGGGCTTGCCGCACTCGGGACAGGTTGGCGCATCGGCCTTGGCTTGCTGCTGTTCGCGAGTCTCGAGGCGTGCGGCGGAGAGGCGCTCGCGGAAGCCGCCCTCCTGGCGGAAGGCTTCGCCCTGAGCCTCTTTCTGACGCCCCAGCATGTTCAGTGTCCGTCCGATCAGCAGCAGCAGTGCGTTGGCCGCCAGGTCGGGATCCTCGGCGTCAAGCCAGCGGTGGAACTTGTCGTATTGCGCCAGCAGGTAGGCGCTCGCCTCGTGCAGACCGTCGCCCTCGCCCAGCGGGTTCGGGTCGAGGCGCAGGTCGAGCACTTCGCAGGCCTCGGACGACGGCACCTTCCACGGGAGCTTGCGGTAACCTCCGTATTTGCCGAAAAGGTTCATGGGGTTGTCTCCTTTTTTTCGACTGACAACGACTGGCGTCGTCACCCGTCAGCACCCATCAACGCAGAACACCAGTATCGTACCTACAACACCTGCCTCTCCTCAAGCCAGCGCGCGGCGCCAACCTCGCGGCTGCGCCGTCCCCGGTGACGCCGCAGCCGGCCGATGATCACGCGCCGGCTTTCCGGCCCGATCCGCGCCGCTTCCGTACTACGCCTCCATGTCCTCATGGCACGTTCACATGCGCCCCACTCGCACCCCTATCTTGCTGACCCACTATAGCTGTATGATGCGCGCCGTGTCTGCACCACATCATAGCGTTTCTCCTCCCACACCAGGCGGCTATCGCGAGGCCACCCGCGTGGCGCTGCCGTTGATCGTGAGCATGGCCGGTTTCACGGTCATGCAGTTCTGCGACCGTCTTTTTCTGGCGCGTTACGACAGCGTCGCCATTCAGGCAGCGATCCCGGCCGGCGTGCTGGCCTTCACGCTGATCTGCTTCTTCCAGGCGATGGCGGGATATGCGGGCACCTTCGTGGCGCAGTACCACGGCGCGGGCGACAAGCGCGGCTGCGTGCGCGCGACCGTGCAGGGCGTCTGGCTGGCGCTGGTCACCGCGCCGTTTCTGGCGGCGCTCACGCCGCTAGGCTACTGGCTGATGCACATCAGCGGCCACGCGCCGGCGGTGCTGGCGCAGGAGCGCAGCTACTACGGCTGGCTGATGCTCGGCGGCTGGCTGGTGCCGCTGGGCGCGGCCATCGGCGGCTACTTCACGGGCCAGAGCCGCATGCGCCTCAACACGATCGCGAACGTCGCCGGCAGCGCAGTCAACATTCTGCTGGATTATGTGATGATTTTCGGCAAGTGGGGCTGCCCCGAAATGGGCATCAAGGGCGCGGCCATCGCCACCGTCATCTCCAGCGCGATCGCGCCGCTGGCGCAATTGATAGCCTTTCTGCGCGAACCGGACGTACGCGCCGCGGGACGGATCAAGGTCTGGCGCCTTGACCCGCCGCTGATGCGCCGGATCCTGCGCTTCGGCCTGCCGGCCGGACTGCACCTGCTGGCCGACATCTCGGCCTTCGCCGTCTTCGTGATGCTGACGGGACGCCTGGGCGCCGTCGCGTTGGCCGCCAGCAACATCGGTTTCAGCATCAATAGCCTGGCGTTCTCGCCGCTGCTCGGGCTGAGCATGGCCGCCTCGGTTCTGACCGGTCAGTACCAGGGAAAACGGGATGCCGATACCGCCATGCGCGCCGGCTGGACCACGCTGAAGCTGGCCTGGGTTTACATGCTGGTTATCGGGACCACCTTCGCCCTCTTCCCGGAAGCCTATTTCACGCTGTTTCGTGCGCGCACCGCCAATTTCAGTGTCGCCGAACTACTGGCGGTGGGAAAGCCGATGATGCTCCTGATGGCGGCATGGGGGGTGTTCGACACGGTTAACATCGTCCTGTCGGGCGCCTTGCGCGGCGTGGGCGACACCCGCTTCGTCATGCTGTACATGCTGCTGATGGGCTGGCTGTTCTGGATTCCCGGCGAACTCTGGATTCTGCTGCGCGGCGGCGGCATTCTGGAGGCGTGGCGCTGGCTGGCGCTCTATGTGGCCATACTCTCGGGCGGTTTCGCCTTGCGCTGGTGGCGCGGCCAGTGGCGCCACATCAAGCTGCTGGAGCGAGACCGGGTGGTTGAGACGGGTTGACCGCCTAACGGCGGAGAAGCACGCTGGCGTGGCCGTCGGTTGTGTCCTCCAACCGAATGCGAAACTCAGTGCTTCCCTTCGTTGCGCGCAGGCCCGTCAAGGGGGCTTGCGTGAACCCGAGCGACAGGTAGGCGCGGCGATAGTCGCCCGGGACCGTGAGGACGGCGGGTCCGGTCGTAACCATATCGAGCTTCAGCCCGTCAGGCGTCCGTTCGCCCTGGCAGGCAAAACGAGAAGGTATTCGCACCCGATCGCCGGGCTGAATCTGGTAGATGACAAACGGTTCGCCGACCGCCAGGGGTGTGGGAGGTGTCCGGTCGAGCCGGATGTGGGCGTGATGCCAGGCGTCCTGTCCGGGCGGCAGCGTCATGGCCGACTCGAACCCCCGGCGCAGGAAACGCACCAGGCGGCCGTCATACTGTCCCTTTTCGCTATCGCCTTTCAGCAACCAGTAGTCGGCTTTGAACCGCGCGGGATCGTCCGGATAGACTTCCGCCACCCGGAAGCGATTCACCAGGAACGACGGCCGGTTCCGCAGATCGAGGCGATACAGATTTCCGCTCCATGCGGACACGCGGGCGATGGTGTAGCCGGAGGTATGCTCCGGACCGATCCGGTGTTCCACCGTCACCATGCGTCCCACGAGCGTGCCGTCTGTCGGCAGCGGGCGCGGGGCGGCCACCAGGAGCGCACTCTCGCCGGCATGCCCTGTCAGGTCGCCGACCACACCCGCCAGTTCCAAATCCCATCCTTCGGCCAGCTCCACGCCGAGTCCGTCCGCGGAAAAGCGGGTGCCATCGAACAGCGTCAGGCGGTGCGCGCCGGGTTCCGCCACGCCCAGGCGGCCGTCCAGCACGACGCCGTCGGCCTCAACGTGTCCGCCGTCGAGCGTGCTGGCCGCGCACAGGACGCCGGAGCCGGCCAGTGCGATGCGCATGCCGATGCCCATGCAAGGTCCGCCGCCGTTAGGCTCGCGTGTCGCGAGCATGGTCACGTTGTCAACCACGGGTATCTGGTCCGGATTGAACGGCTCCAGCACGTGCGCGAAGGCAGTGCTTAGTTCGCCGGTCGCAACGCGCCGCGAGACGTCCACCACATGCAGGGCGTCCTTGAGCGCCACGAGCATGGAGACTTCCTTTCCGTCGGGCGTCACCTCGCGGATCTTCGATGGCCAGGGGCCGCGACCGGCGACTAGCTCCTGTTGGTCCGCCGGACTGCCGGTTGCCCGTCCCCAGAGCCGCAAACGCACGGGATGCAGCGCCTCGATCCACGGCTGGTAGAGGCGCCGCCCGCCTTCGGTGACCGGGTTGTAGACGTTCGGTTCAATCCGGAACGTCGTGTTCCAGCCCTGCGGTGGGAACGTCCAGCGATTCAGGCGACCAATCAACGCCGCGCCGGTTCCCGCCTCGGATTGCTTGACGCGATTGCTGGCCACCGGAATCCACAGGTCGTTCATCGAGCCCTCCACCGGTGTCGGTTTTCCCAGGCTAGTTTCCAGCACCTCATCGGGTCCCGTCGAGGGCGCATGCCACAGCAGATCGTGCCGGCGACCGCCGCGCAGCCGGAAGACATCGAGCAGCAGGGGACGGCCGCCGGCCGTGGTGACCGCCGTCAACTGGCGGTCGAACGCGGCGACGGGTTTGGCTCGGAGATTGAACAACCCGGTTCCGTTCACCTGCAGGAACTGGGCGTTGTAGTCCGGCGAGCCGAACGTCCCGTCACCGGAGAAGCGGCGAAACGTGACCGGGCCGATCCGCTGCGAATCGGTGTGCTCCCCATCCACCATAGCCGTGCAATGAACCTCCGGGTAGCCCGTATAGGTGTAGTACCAGGCGCCCCAGAAATCCGCCCCCTCGGGATAGGGGATCTTCTCGAAGGGGTAGCGGAACTCGCTCCAGGGCGGACGCGTGACGTCGGCCGCGACGCAGGCGTAGCCGATGTCCGGCATCAGGTTGATGCCCTCATAGAAGACCTGAAGATTCAGCCGCGCAGCGTGCGTGTGGGCGATCGCCGTCTGGAAGTCCATGATGCTCTCCAGACGATAGCCGGGCGCGCCCGCGCGCAGACAAGCCAAGCCGTACTCGGGATCGCACTGCGAGACCTCGTGCGCGGCGTAATCCGGCGGTATGGCCGGACGCGGCTTCCAGGGCGTGCCGGCGCCGCCGAAGAAAAAGGCATGCTCGTCGCTATGCATGCTTTCCACGCCGTAGAGTGTGGTGACGAAGCTGTCGCTTCGTGCTTCGATCACCGGGAGCAGGGGATGCCGTTCCACGAGGTCCAGGCCCAATGCATCGCGCAACAGGACGGCGGTGTTGACCGAATGACGCAGCATCCCCGCATAGTTGAAGGCCCCTTGGCAGGACAGGCCGTCTCCGAAATAGTGGTTGGCTACATCCTGTTCGACCAGGCAGACCGCGGTGCGCAAAAACCACGGTTTCTGTGTAACGAGCCCCAGGCGCAGCGCGCCGACGATCCAGGCGTAGGACGTGTTGCCACCATGTCCTGGGGGAGAGACCAGCCCCAGGAAACACAGTTCGTCGAGCACGCCTTTGCGTACGCGCGTTTCCCAGGCCGTTTCGTCGCCATACCGTTCGCGGCTGTAAGCCAATACCTCCGGGCGGTCCCGGATGAGATCGAAGATGCCGGCCAAATTCCCCAGGCACAGCATGACGCCTTCCTGCCAGCTACTAGCCCGGATCATTTTGCCCAGGTTGTAATAAGGAGGAATGCGTAACCACGCGGGCCGCGCATCGCTCGGCGTCGGCGTGGCGCGGTACTCCTCGGAAGTCAGATAGCGCGTGCCGTCCACGCCGCGAGCCAGTCCGTTAGGCGTGCCGCTGTTGTCCACCAGCGGATACCCCGGATAAACGTCGGCGAGACGGTCGTAGATGATCGCCAGCGCCCGTGCGGCTTTGGCGTCGTTGGAGAAGACGACGGCGGCGGCCAGCGCGCCGAACGCCGTTTGGTCGGCCTCCGACGCCTGCAGATAACGCTGCCGCGCCCACCAGACTTCAGCGGCGGAGCAGAACCAGTGGCGGCGCTCCGATCCCAGCTCCGGGCCCGCGTTCTCCTTGCCCGGCGGCACAAAGAACCGGTACTCCATGGTCGTGCCGTCCAGATGCGGGATTCGTTCGGTATGGTTGGGGCGCGCCGGGTAGTCAGCCGGCATGTCCGCCTCGCGTTCATAGACGGTCGCCCCGCAGCAGCCGGTCCGAGCCCGGAAAGGATCCGTAAAGACGTTCTCCAGGTCCATCGTCGTGCCGCCGTATGGCTTGCCACAGAAGGGGCATGTGCCGGAAATGCCGAGCTGGTTGCCGCCGGTCTGCATCGAGCACCCTGCGTAGGGAGGGATCAGCTCGGCCCAGCGGCCCTC
>JAQULY010000179.1 GCA_028718445.1 Kiritimatiellia bacterium | reverse complement strand
TTGATTGATCCCACCCGTCAACACCCTCCTTTCTCACATATCCATCCAGACCACGTCTCGCGTCATCCCCTGTGTTTTCTTTTTTTCCCGCCTTTTCTCGTTTCTCACCTTCCATGCCGGTGCTGTGCGCCGGACCTATGGGACGGCGCACCCATGGCGCGGCCCGGAACCAGCCTTCCCAATGGTCTGGCGGTTTCGGTGGCACGATAGCGGCAACGAGAACGGTGGACGAGTGGCCGGTGACCAAATCGTCAGCCACTCTCGTCGCCGCTATCGTCTAACCGATCTCCAAATGTCGAAGGCGACACTCGCCAAGGCATGGATGTCCTTCGTCTCGGTGCAGCATGTTACAGCAGTACCGTTGCAGCATTTATCACACAACTTGACAGGCCAGCAACGCGTTCGGTAACGTCAGAAAGCAGTGATGAAGATATACCCGTGAAATGGGCTCAATAACACTGTTCGCACAGGAAGATGCTATGACCAAACCATCGGGATTCTGGAGTGGAGGCCACGGGGCCTTCATAAAGGCGGTGCGTGAGGAGGAGCAGCAAGCCCTCGCCCCTCTGTTGCGCGCATTGGAGGCAGAGACCGATCCCGAAGCCAAGCATGTCTTGAAGGACCAGATCAAACAGATAGAAGCGGAGTTCACAAGCAAACGGCAAGCAGCCGGATCAAGCCTCTTCTCAAAGGCATGACCGGTGCGAACAACGGCGTGCATGGTAGGCTCGCAAGCTCGCCACCATGAAGCCGGCGCTGAACTTTAACAGACACGGATCGCAATGAAGCGAATAATGTATATCGAGCGCAAGGCCGGAGGACTTGACGGTCCCGGCCGTATCGGCTGGGTAGAAATGTCTCGCACCTCTCGTTCCTATGTCTACGCCGGCAAGCGATACTCCAAGACGAAGTCGGGCTACAAGTACAACTGTCACGAGGAAGACACGGGTGAAACGTACTGGATTTCGGGGCCAAAGAAGCGAGGCGGAGACAAGTTGTACGGTGGCACTGTCGACATAGACGAGAATGCTAGAGTCGAGTACTGGACAAAGATTCGGGAAAGGCCTGATCTGGTTCACCAAACGCAGACACACTGATTCGGAGTCCAACACGGCGTTGCAGGATACGCTCGCAAGCTCGCAATCTTTCACGCCACTGTTGGCCGAACAAAATGAAGCTGATTGAGAGAGCCAGATTAATCATCAATCGTTTTTCGCGGGAGATCCGAGTCTATCGCCTTGTGCTAAAGCATCCCCGAACTCCGCGACTGGCACGATTCTTACTGGGCGCGGCAGTAGCCTATGCAGTCTCGCCGATCGACTTGATTCCGGATTTCATCCCGGTAATCGGACATCTCGATGACGTGATCGTCCTGCCGATCTTGATCTGGCTTGCACTCCGGCTGATTCCGACGGATGTAATTGCGGAGTGCAGAACGCGAGAGAACGAGCATGCGAGCGGCCAACAAAGCCCTGCACCGCTACCTTCGGCCCCTGCGGGGCCTTAGGAGGATGGGCGCTGACGTTGGCCGGGAGAAACGAGCGGATGTATTCCGGAGAATCAACGCGACTCGACGTTTGCGGCCGGCGGTATCAGCAGCTACGTGCGAGCGGTAAAGCAGGCTGGGCGGACGAGGCATCGTACGCCATGTTCCATCGACGGCTGGAGGCCATTCTCACATCGTGTCGTATGGCAACCTCAATTCGGTTCCTTGAACTCGGCTGCGGCAACGGCAATGTTGCGATCGGTATGGGAAAGAAAGGGCACGAAGCCTACGGTATTGACGTCGTGCCGCAAGCGATCGAGTGGGCAAAGCAACAGGCCAAGACCCAGCAAGTGAACGCTCGGTTTGAGGTCGGTAGTGCGGTTACCTTGACGCCGTACGCAGACGAGTCTTTCGATCTGGTGTTTGATGCCAACTGTCTGTTCATGATCATCGAGAAAAAAGACCGCAAGAAGTGTGTCGCCAATGCGTTCCGGGTTCTAAAGAGAGGCGGTCTGTTCTACGCGGAAGCGCATCTGGTCAATGAGGCGGTCAAGGAACGCATGCAGACAGACGATCCGCAAGTCTGGTTTGACCCTGATGGACAGTATTCAACTGTTCAAGGACACCCCATGTACTATCACTCCCGTGAGCGCGAGTTCCTGGACCTTATATCGGGAAACGGCTTCGAGATTCTGCAACAGGTCAAGGAACCCCGGCCCAGTGACTACCCGCCGTATTGTGCAGGTGACATGTGGGTGTTGGCGACAAAACCGCAGCAACATCAGCCAGCACCTGGGGTCAGCCGACGCGGTGACCCGCGCGCCTGACCCGGGGTGTCGGCAGAGCAGATGATGAGATGAAGATAGCGCTTGCGGCTCGGCAGAGTCTCGCCCTCCAATACGCTCGTTCACTCGCGCATGGATAAAACTGGTGGAGGGCGAGCGTCCTCGCGAGCCGTCTCTGCGCAATCAACGTGCATGGTTCGGTGGCACACCTGCGCAACTCTCGTAGTTTAGGGATTACCATTTGACGTTGCGCGGGTGTTATCGGAGAATACCCCGCCGTGTCAGAAGGAGGAAGCTTCGAAACCGGAAACGCCGCGCATGTTCCTCGCCCCAAGATTTCTATCGGCGCTGCTGGCGGGCGCCGTGGCGGCGCCGGTGGTGGCGGGGCTGCCGATAGTGGCGCGCGACGTCCGCGACGGTACGGTGCCGGAGCCGGCCGCGCTGCGCGCTGAGGTGCACGTGAGCGGGCGCACCTCGTTCCTGACGGCACTGGAAATCGCGCGCACCGGCAAGACGATTCCGCGCACATTCTCGCGCCATCTGTTGGGCAATACCGAGGGTTTCGACTGGTACGTCAGCCGGCACTTCGCGCTCAAGACCGATCTCCCGGAACCCCAGGCCAGTGAAGCGCTGGCGTTGCTCGAAATGGCGTATCCCCACCTGGAAGCCATCTTCGGGCAGCCCATCGCGGCCCTGCTGGACCGACGCATGGCCCTGGTATTCGCCTCATCGCGCTCCGCCCTCGAACGCGCCATGGTATCGGATGATGTGCACGTGCTGCGCTTGGGTGGCATCACGCAGGAAGGTTTCTGGAGCGCCTACCAATACGCCGGCAGTCCCTACCACAGCCGTTACATCGTGCTGCATGAACTCGTTCACCTGTACCAGTACTGCCTGCGCGGCACCACGCGGCTTTACCATGGATTCTTCATCGAAGGCGTCGCCGACTTCTTCTCGAGCCATGTCTTCGATCCCGCCACGGGCAGCCTGACCGTCAATGTGCTCGACCGTGCTCCGGAACACAACCATCTGGCCGCCGGCCTGGCGGAGTGGACGGAACGCGGCTATCCCTCGTTTCGCGCGCTTTACGAAGCCGCCGATACCCAGCGTGGGCTCGACGTATTGATGACCGCTTTCCTGCAGTCGTCGCCCGAATGGGAACAGAAGTGGCGCCTGTACTGCGATCAGGTCTTGCGCGCGGGTCACCCCGGCGACGACTCCAAGCCGCTTTCGGACCGGTTACTGATGTCGCTCTACGGCGACTGGGAGACTCTCGACCAGTCCTTCGCCGACTGGATGCGGCGCGAACCCTCGTTCGTGCAACTGGAGCGCGGTTTCGATCAGGCCGGCGATACACTGGTCAGCTATACGCCGCGCAACGGCAGTCCTGCCGCCATGCTCTTCAATCCGCCGCCGGGCTCGGCGCGCGCACCGGATGCATTCCGACGTGACTATCCCCATCAGACGATGGACAGCCTTGCCGTGACATCCGCGACAGCGGACGGAGTGCAGGTTTCCTGCGAGATATCGCATCGCGCGACCTCCGGCAACGGCGTGGCCGGACTCGGTCTGGGCTGGCAAAAGGATCCGGTGTTGTTGGCGGCCGTCAGCAACGGCATCTGGCTGACGCTGTCGGGGGAGGCTGCCGGCAGTAACCAAGTCCACTTTCTGCCGCGCCCGGCGCGCGGCGCCGAAGCGTGGACGAGCAGTCTGCGAGTCGCGATCGGGACGGATAAGCTGGAAGTAGTGGCGTTTCGTGGCGGTGCGCCGGATCAGGCCGTGCGCGCGATAGCGCCGCTGACGCCCGCGCTGCGCGACCGTCTGCTCGGCCAGCCCTGCGGGGTGATGGCCTCACGCGGCGGATTGTGCCTGACGCCGCGCGTCTGGCGCGAAGACGCGGACGGCAGGCCGTTGCCCCAGACCGGCCTGGCGGTTTCCACCCGTTTTGCGGCCACACCCGAGCTGGCGCGCGTCTATCGCGCCGCGTGGCGCTTGGGAGAGCAGGCGCCGACCACTCTCGTGATCGCCCGCAATCTGCTGCTGGCGCGCGCCGGCGGAAGGGACAGCGACATGCTGACGCGGGCGGAGCTTTCGGACGCGAAATTTTGGGGCGGTTTGGCGCAATCCGTGACGGCCTGCCCCGCCGAGGCGGCGGCGCGGCGCGCGGCGCTCGGCGATCTGGCGGAAGTCGCGCTCGATGTGGTGCTTGGGGCGACCGACGCCGATGGCGGCTGTCCGGCGGTGGCCCGCTTGCGCGGCCCCGCCGTAGGTTCTCTGGAGGGGCGCCTGACCGTGCGCGCCAGTGGCGGCGCCGATCCCGCGGCAGAGACTGCCAGGGACTTCGCCATACGCTTGGACGCCGGCGAGACGCGCGACTACGTGCTGCGGTTGCGCGCGCCGTTGGCGGCGGAGAGCTTGACTATCAGCGCCGCCGCCGAGGCGGTCTGGCTGGGCGCGAAGATCGAACTGGAAGCTGTCGCTTTCTGCAATCCCAGCATACCCGTATGGCATGTGCTGGGGCCGTTTCCCCTGGCTGGCGGCGAATATCGCGACGACCCTATGCCGCCGGAGCGGGGGGCGGTCGACCTGCTGGACGTTTTTGCGGTGGAAGACGGCACGCGGCTCGCTTGGCAGCGCGTCGAGCGGCCCGCCGGTCTGCCCGCCGATGCCGATCACCTGCTGCACTTTGCGCGGCTTTTCGGACGGCAGGCGAATCGTTGCGCGGCCTATGCTTGGACGCAAGTGTGTCTGCCCGAGGACCGTCCGGCGCAGCTCAGCCTGGGCGTGGCCGACGGAGTGCGGGTCTGGGTCAATGGCCAACTGGTGCATGCCGACCTGGCGACGCGCGATTGGGCACCGCGAAATCTGCGCCTCCCCGTGCGCCTTACGCGCGGAACGAACACCATCCTGATCAAGAGCATTCACGATCAGGGGCTCTGGTTCCTGTCGGGCCGTGTCGAGGATCCGGACGGGCGTCCGTTGGCCGGCGTTACCTATCGTTGAGCTGTTGTCGCAGGAAGGCGATGGCTTTGGCGATGTCGGCGGCCGGATCGGCGCCGACCTCGCGCTCGATCGTGAGAAAGCCGCGGTAGCCGATGCTGTCCAGCGCCCGCAGGTATGCCGGCCAGTTCACCTGTCCTTCACCCAGCGGCACCTCCTTGAACTCGGCCGGTGGCTCGCTGGCGGCGTGCGCGCCATGGTACACGGCCAGGGCGCTGCCGGGACGGATCTGGATGCCATCCTTGGCATGGGTATGGACGATGTACTTGCCGAGCGTGACGGCGGCCTTGGCCGGGTCGTCACCCACGACCATGACGAGGTTGGCCGGGTCGAAGTTTACACCCAGCCCCTGGCTGCCGACCTCATCGAGAAACTGCTTGAGCACGACCGCCTTCTCAGGGCCTGTTTCGACGGCGAAGGTGACTGACTTGGCGGCGGCGTAATCCGCCATTTCGCGGCAGGCTGCCAGCATGTTGCGGTAGGCCGGATCGCGCCGGTCTTCCGGGGTGACGCCGATGTGCGTGGTGACCACGCGCGTTCCCAGATCGGCGGCCAGGTCCACGATCTGCTTGGACATTGCCACCTTGGGCGGATTCTTGGCGGCATCGCGGAAACCGCCGCCGACATCGCCGCACAGCGCCGAGATCGCAATACCCAGGTCGGAAACCAGTTGGCGCAGTTCGGCGCGCTTGCCGGCAGTCAGCGACTGTGGCGCCATGGGGCCATTGACCGTGTAGATCTGCACGCCCGCCGCGCCCAGCTCGGCGGCCTTGCGAATACCGTCGAGAGGGGCAAGTCGGAACCCGTCGGCCAGAACGCCGATTTTGAAATTTTTCATGTCTGCCTTTGTACTGGTGCGCCGGCCGCGGCTTCGCGGACCATCCGTTTCCGTGTCGGCCATGCCTGCAATTTGATGTAACGTCGGTTAGAGACTATGCCAGACTGCTGCCAACCGTCAAGCTGAGCCACGCTACAGCGGCCGACGCGCCAGGCGCCGCAGATGGCGCAGCGGATCTTCCAGCGCCTTGATGGTGGTTTCGCCGAAACACTTGCGCGCGGTCGCGGTGTCGCGTTCGAGCATCGGCAGCAGCGGACTGCCCGGCGAGCATTGAGGTCTGACGAGCTGCAGGTAGGCGGCGCCGGCATGCAGGCGCAGCATGTTCCGGTCGGTGGCCAGCGAACGCAGCGTGTGACTGCATGAGTGCCTGCCATAGCGCGGATCGCGGCGGTCCACGAGTGCGCGTGCCGTCTCCGACGCGCTCAGGACGCCTGCGGCTTCGGACAACAGCAGCAGACGCTGCAAGTAGGCGGCATAACCCAACGCGAAGGCATCGGCGTGCAGTTGCGGCTGGCCGACGGCGTCAACATGGTGAAACCCCTGGTAGGTGCGGATGTAAGGCTCAAGCCGGTCCGCCTGCTCCAGGCAGTCATACCAGGCAGTACACACCGCGGCCGGATCAAGGGGCGTCCGCGCGCACTCGCCGGACAGCCGCTGCAAGCGCTGTGCGGACTCTTCCCGCAATTGGGAAAGCGCCTCGCAATCGCTGGCGAGGCGCGTGCGCAGTTTGTCGGGCGGCATTGCCGAGATTGCCGTTGGCGCGGGTGGTGTCAAGATCAGCCAGACGCGCAGGGCCGCCAGCAGCAGCAAGCCCACCACCAGGTGCGGCGCGTAGACGATGGCGGCGTGCCGCAGATAACTCTTGCCGTGACGGTGCCGGTGCAGGTCGCGCACCGAGACGGCGAGTTGCGCGCCGGCGAAGATCAGGAGCAGCAGGGCCACGCCGCGCAGCAGCGAGGAGATCGCGTAGCACGCCAGCAGACCGCCCGCGCAGGCCAGCAACAGACTGGCGCGAAACCGTCGGCGGTAGCTCATGACCGGTTGCCTTCCCGTTTGGCCTGCATGTCGCGACGCCACAACTCCCGCTGTGTGCGATAGACGGTAACAAACAGTCCGAAGGTCGAGACCGAGACGACATAAGGTATGGCCCGCACCAGGAAGCCGACGCCGAAGAAGATCAGCAGAGAGTTGATGACAATGAACAGCAGCCGCACTTCCGTGGGGCCGATGCCCATGTATGAGATGCAGAACTCCTGGGTGCAGGCGAAGGAGAGGAAGGAATTGACCATGAAGGCGCCGAACATGGCCATGACGAAAAACATTTCGGCTCGGAAGGCCTGAGGCAGCAGGATCGAGTAGCCGATCAGGATCGAGCAGAGAAACAGGTAGTCGAGGAAATGGTCCATGTAGTAGCCCCACTTCACCAGTCCCGTGTTGCGCAGGCGCCCGATGGCGCCGTCGAGCAGATCGGTCAGGTACTGCATGACGATCATGAGCGACGCCGCCCAGAGCCAGCGCACGTCCGAGCGCGCCAGGAAGGCGAAGACGGGAATTAGCGCCGACCACAACAGGGTCGTCAGCGTCAGGTGATAGGTCTCGATGCTTCGCGGGATATGCGGCAGCAAGGCGTTCTTCAGAATCTGTTCGGGTCCGTGAAACAACGATTTCCCGGTCTTGACATCGCCCCTAAAGCTCATGCGCTCTCTCCCTCCATCAGGGACATACTACCACGAAATGAAGGGCGTGGTTAGAGGCTGACGGAAGTCATGCGAAATGGGTCAGTGAGATGGGGCGCGAGCGGGGTGCATGTGAGCCGGAGCGATTTGCTGACCGTGCTATGAGGGCGTGGAGGCGTAGCACGGAAGCGGCGCGGATCGGGCCGGAAAGCCGGCGCATGATCATGGGCCGGCTGCGGCGTCACCGGGAGCGGCGCAACCGCGAGGTTGGCGCCGCCCCCGCTTGCTTGCATCCGACCCATGCTGACGCGCCGTTTTCCGGTAACCCCGATCCGCGCCACGCTTGCCCCCGGCGGCGGGACACGGGTACTTCGTCCGGGTCAGGAGCCGCCGCCGGGACGCTGACGGGCAGCGTCAACACCCTTGACGTGTGGCCCAGAGTGCTTTCTCGCGGAGTCAGGCGCAGTTGCATGTCTTTCATGCTCACATGCACCCCGCTCGCGCCACCATCTCACTGACCATTACAGTCGGGCACACCCACGGTCAGGTGGCTACCGCCGGGTGCAGATACACCGGCACGGGGTCGCGCCGCGCGGCGTCGGGATCGGAGTGCCAGAGCACCACAAGATCATCGGCCGTGACGGGCGCAACGTCGGCCGCCAGCAAGTCGGCCAGGCGGGCGCCCGCCTTGGCGGCTGTCAGTCGCGGCGCGTCCGGCGAGATCAGCAGGGCGTTCGCCGGCAACAATGCCGGTAGTTCGTCCCAACCGCACAACACGAAGTCATCGCCGTCGTGTCCGGGCGCAGCGCCGGTGGCCGCCAAGCTCAGGCGGCCCGCGGAGGACAGCCGGTACACGGCGTGCCAGAGCTGGTTGCGGCGGGCATCACCGATGACTGCGACCGTGTCGGCGCCCGCGACCAGCGCCTCGCGACGAGCCAACGCCGCGGCGCTGGAAAGACCGAGCACCGGGATGTCGAAGGGCAACGCCAGTCCGTGCAGGGCCGCCAGCGCCGAACGAATGCCGGAGAACGATCCGGGGCCCGTGCCTACCAGTAGCCGCGCGAGCGCGGCCGGCGGGACGCCCGCCGCGTCAAGGGCCGCGCCCATCGCCGCCACCCATTCCGGCGCGCGCGTGTGACCGGTATCGAATGCGCGGGTCAGCACCGGACGTTCGCCGTCATAGAGTGCCAAACTGCCGGTGGGCGCGGAACGTTCGAGTGCCAGCGTGTATGTCATCGGCAAATAAAAAACCCCGCCTTGTCGTATGGGCGATGATCTCTGAACCTCATTCCTGAGGTGGGCGCACCGGCGGCGTTTCGCAATCCCCGCTCGAAGCGGGTCTTCGTTTCGCGCCGCGTTCCTGCTCCCGAGAAATCACGTAGGCCAGAGAAATAGCGCCAGTCCGCGAGCAAGGCAGGGTCACGTTCAAACTCAGTTTTCCGTGCGGTCAGCCTTCGCGCACCTCCACGCCCAACTTCGTCTTGACGGCCTCAACGATCTTGCGGAAGGCTGTGTTGACTTCGTCGTCGGTGAGCGTGCGGTCGGCCGACCGGAACTCAAGGGCGTAAGCCAGACTGCGCCGTGCGCCCTTGTGTTCTTTCAATGCGAATATATCAAACAGGCTGATTTCGGTCAACTCGGTGGGACCTGCGGCGCGGATCGCGTCGGTCACTTCCGAGTGCTTCAGCGACCGCGGCGCCACCAGCGCCAGGTCGCGTCGCACGCCGGGGAAGGGAGGCACGGGGCGCAGCGGGGTCACGCGGGCGGTGTTGGCCAGGAGTGGGGCCAGGCGCAGCTCGGCGACGGCCATGGGAGCGTGCAGGCGCCAGGGATGGCGCAGGGCGGAAGATGCCAGGCCCATCCGCCCGATGACCGCGCCATCGAGGGCGATTTCGGCTGACCATCCCGCTTCGAAGGCCGGGAAGGATGCGGGCGTCAGCGCCGGCGTGCCGGCATGCAGCCGCGCGAGCAGCGACTCGATCAAGCCCTTCAGCCACAACAGTGCCTCCTCGTTGTCAACGGGCCGCCGGCGATCGAGGGCGCTTCGCCCGAAGGGACCGCAGAGACCCAACGAGAGCCGCGTCTCCTCGCACGGCGCGCCGGTGGCGTCGCGCCCGAAAACGCGCCCGATTTCGAAGAGCGCTGGCGCTTCGACCTGGCGCGCGTGGTTGCGGCCGAGCGAGGTTGTCAGTTGCGGCAGCAGCGAATCGCGCATGATGGCATAGTCGGCGCTG
>JAQULY010000178.1 GCA_028718445.1 Kiritimatiellia bacterium | reverse complement strand
CACTATGCCGCCTACCGCGAGACGTTGGAAAAGCGCGCCACGGGCTTCCGCATGTCGGACTGGGATGGCAAGCTGCTGAAATACGGCGCACGGTTCGAAAGCGAAATGATGGACCTCGCCGTCAATATCCCCCTTGAGGAGTCCCTCGACCGCGGTTGGCGCCTGTTGGCGGACTGCTTCGAAGCCTTCGAAGTCGGCATCGCCAGCAGAATCACGGATGAATTCTGGAAGAAGGCTAGAGACTAAAGCCTGAAGGCTGTAGACGAGAGGCTGTAGACTGAAGACTGAAGGGGAATACAAAAGAAGAGGGAGGGAAGCAGATATGCGTGATCACACAAAGCTGAAAGCATTCCAGATTGCCGACGAAATCGCGTTAATGGTATATCAAGTTACACGTGACTTCCCGAAGGAGGAGATGTATGGAATGACGGCACAGATACGTCGTGCCGCCGTCTCAGTGCCATCCAACATCGTGGAAGGTTGCGCTCGGCAGAGCCAGGGCGAGTATGTGCGTTTTCTCGATATCGCCTTTGGATCGCTGCGAGAAATGGGCTATCAGATGAGCCTTGCTGTCCGTCTGGGATACGTGCCTGTAGCGGAAGCGACCGCCTGCACAGATAAGATTGTGGAAAACGAAAAAGTCCTTAGCGGACTCATTCGCTCCATGCGTTAACATAAGACCCACTTCAGCCTACAGCCTACAGCCTTTAGCCTTCAGCCTACCAATGCCCAAACTCAAGTACACAAAGACCGAACTTAAAGCGCAGAACGACGCGCTCAAACGTTACCGGCGCTTTCTGCCGATGCTGCAACTCAAGAAGCAGCAACTGCAGATCGAGATTGCGGCCATCACGGCGCATATCGAGGAGGTCCAGGTGCGGATGGCGGCGCAGCGTCGAACCATTCAGCCCTGGGTCGCGCTCTTCAGCGACGAGTCGCTGCCTGACACGATCACCGTACTGGAACGAGTTGTCACGGACGAAGGCAATATCGCGGGCGTGAGCATTCCCCTCTACCGCGGCATCGAGACGCGGCGCGCGCCGCTGGACCTGTACGAGACGCCCGCCTGGCACGATGAGGCGCAGGCCGCCACCGAGGCCCTGCTGGCACTGCGCGCCGAAGAGAGCGTGCTGACGCGACAGCGCGCGCTGGTCACCGCGGAACTGCTGACCACGTCGCAACGCGTGAACCTTTTCGAGAAGGTCAAGATACCGGAGTGTCGCGAGAACATCCGCGTGATCCGCATCCATCTCGGCGACGAACAGACCGCCGGCGTGGCCCGCGGCAAGATTGCCAAGCGCCGCGGCGCCGGCAGGGAGGCGGCCGCGTGATCGTGCCGATGCAACGGGTTGCCGTGCTCTGCACCGTCGCCGGCCGGGAGGCCGCGCTGACGCAGTTGCAGGACCTGGGCGTCGTGCATGTGGACGCCGCGGTCACGGAGGAACCTTCGCTGCACGCCGCGCAGGCCCGCGTGGACGAAGCGCAGGAAGCCTTGCGACTGGTGACCGATGCCGCCGGCGAGCCGGATGCGTCGTTGTACACGGTCTGCGAGGTTTGCGCGGAGCGCGTGCGGGAACTGGCGAAAGAGCCGGTGCAGGCGCCCCCGGTCACGGTCGGCAACGTGCTCAAGCTGGGCGAGGAAGAGGCCGCGCTGGAGGCCGAACTCGACATGATCGCCGAAGAACTCGACCAGTACCGTCCGTTCGGTGATTTTGACCCTTCCGTCGCAGTTGCGCTGCAGCAGGCCGGTGTCACGGCGCAGCTTTTCCGCGCGCCGGCTGACGCGGTGCCGCGAGCAGAAGATTCCGGCGGGCTGGTGCGCGTGCTGCATCGCGAGGACAACCACGTTCTGGGCGTGGCTTTCGGCCGCGTGGAACTTGGCGATGGCGTCGAGCGCATCCCCTGGCCGCGGCGCACGCTGGCGACGGCACGTGAGCGGCGCATCGAGGTCTGTGTCCGGCACGCCGCGATCAATCGCATGCTTGCGGCGATGGTCGTTGGGCGCGCGGAGCTTAGCCATGAACTGGCCATGCGCACCGAGGCGCGCGACTTCGTGGCGGTGCGCACGGGCATGGGGCATGCCGATGGCGTGCTGTGGCTGACCGGCTACTGTCCCGATGAACGTCTGGCCGCGCTACGCGCGGCGGCGCGCGCGGCCGGCTGGGGATTGGTGGCGCGCGCCCCGCGGCCGGATGAAGAACCGCCGACGCTGATCCGTCCGCCACGCATGTTCCGGCCGATCACGGCGCTTTTCGATGTGCTGGGCATCGCGCCGGGCTACCGCGAGGCCGATGTCAGCGCCGTCTTTTATGCCTTTTTCACGATTTTCTTCGCCATGCTGATCGGCGATGCCGGCTACGGCCTGCTGCTACTTACGGCGGCGCTGCTGCTGAGGCGCAAGCTGCGCCGCGCGCCGGCAGCACCCTTTACGCTGACGATCGTGTTTGCGCTGGCCACGATCGCCTGGGGCGTCATGACCGCTACCTTCTTCGGCATTTCCGGCGCGAAGCTACCGGCCTGGGCGCAACACCCGCTGGCGCGCTGGCTGGGCGACCAGACGAACATCATGCAGTTCTGTTTCGTGCTGGGTGCGACGCACCTTTCGATCGCGCGCCTCTGGAACGCGGTGATGCTCTATCCAAGCACCAAGGCGCTGGCTCAAATCGGATGGACTGGCATCGTCTGGACGATGTACTGCGTGGTGTGCCTGGTAGTGGTGCCGGGCTTCGTTTTCCCCAGGTACATGTTCGCCGTGGCAGGGCTTTCGACGCTGTTGATCGCCGGCTTCATGCTGGATCGAAGCGAGTTGAAGACGGAGGGCGTCAGCCTGGCGATGTTGCCGCTCAATATCATTGGCAGCCTGGGTGACGTCATTTCGTATGTGCGCCTGTTTGCGGTGGGGCTGGCCGGCGTGAAGGTCGCGGAGAATTTCAACGACATGGCGCTGGCGCTGCCGTTGCCGCTCTGGGCCAAGATTCCATGCGTGCTGCTGATCCTGCTGGTGGGGCACGCGCTCAATCTGGCGATGGGCGCGCTCAGCATCCTGGTGCATGCTGTCAGGCTCAACACGCTGGAGTTCTCCAGCCACAAGGGCGTAAGCTGGAGCGGTTTCGCTTATAATCCGTTCAGACGGCAGGCGCGCGGCGACGGCGGGGCCTAGGCAGACAGGTCAAGGGATCACGACTGAAAGGACAAGGACAATGGACGCAGAAACGATGAATACGGGGTTGGGGATCGCCGGCGCGGTGATGACGCTGGGGCTGAGCGGCGTGGGCTCGGGACTGGGCACGGGCGTTGCGGGTAGCGCCGCGGTGGGAGCCTGGAAGAAATGCTATGCGCAGGGCAAGCGGGCGCCCTTCCTGCTGATCGGGTTCGTTGGCGCGCCGCTGACCCAGACGCTCTACGGCATGATTCTGATGTTCATCATGATTGGCCGGGCCAAGGCGGGCGCACCGGGACTGCCGCTGATGCTGATCGGGATTTTCGCGGGACTGTCCATCGGCGTTTCGGCCTGGTTACAGGGACGCTGCGCCGCCGCCGCTGCGGATGCTCAAGGCGAGACGGGGCAGGGGATTACAAACTACTTCGCGGCCATCGGCGTGATCGAGACGGTTGCGATCTTCACGATGGTCTTTTCGATGCTGGCGGTGTTCGCAGTATAGGCCGTCGAAAAGCATTGAAACGGACGCGCGCGTCCGGTATAAAGATGGTCCGTTGCGCGCGGGCTTACCAAGCGTGCCATTCGTTGCGCGGGCGTAGTTCAATGGTAGAACTCCAGCCTTCCAAGCTGGTCACACGGGTTCGATTCCCGTCGCCCGCTCCATCCTCTGCAACCCTCCGAATGCGTGTGAAATGCACGAAAAGCAGGCATTTTTGACGGTTTAGGCTAGCTCGAACTCACGGCGAGAGCCTGTGCAATACCGCCAGTTGATCGGAGAGACAAACAAAACTTTCTACACAACTTTGCGCATGTTGTTTTGGACGAAGACCCCGCATAAATCACGGACCGTGTCTCAGTCTGTTGGTAACTCGTCGCCACCTCACGCACGCATACCACGCCGCCGTAACGGCGGCCGTACGAATCCCGGATCGGACACGATTCACCCCGTAGGCCCGCTGCAGCCGGTAGAAACGCTGGCAGGCGTCCCAACCGCCCTGTCCCCGAATGCAGTCGAAGTCGTGCCGTAGGCACGGAGGGAAGTAGATCGTCGGCCAGTAGACCTCCGAGACGAAGGTACAGCCGTCGCAGTCCCGGAACCAATCCCACTCCTTGGAGTCCAGCGCCTCGATCACCAGCGCGCGCAGGGCAGGGGAGACGTTGAGCAGATCGAAGGAGTCCACGATCCGCTTGTGCTCGGTCGCCCGGTCCAGCCCCGCCGCCCGGCCTTTGCCCATCCCCAGGATGCCGCATCGTCCGCCCATACCCCGCCTCCCGCCTCTACAGCGCCGCCCGCAACAGCACGATTATTCCGGCCACGCCGGCGCTCAGGAACGTCCCCACAACGATCGAGCTGGCCCACAGCAGCACCTTCAGGATCTGCTCGTGGCGCTCGATCCGGGTCTGGATGGAGAGCGTGCCATTGTCCTTGAAGAGCCGCTTCTCGATGGATTCCAGCTTCTCCAGGATCCGCCGGCTGACCTCACTGCACTCTCCCCTCGTCACCAACTCGCCCGCGTCCTTCATTCCAGCTCCCTCCCGTTCGGCAACGCCACCTTCACCGCCCACGCTCCTTTCTGCCGTTGCCCAGAACCGCCCGCCGCCCCATCGCCGCGCCCTTGTGCTTCTCGTGTTCAGCCCACAGTTCTTCCCAATCGCCGCCTTCCCGTATGGCCGCCTTGAGCGCCTCCGCTTCCGCGCCCAGTTTCCCCGGCCAGCCGGGCCGCACCCGATTTCCATGCGCGTCCCGGTACACCTCCTGTCCGGCATACCGCGCCGTCCAACGCTTCACCGGCTCCGCGAACCTCGCTTTCACCATCCCCAGGGCCACCCCGGCGCCGTTATTCGTCACCCCGGCCACCGGCATTGCCGCTACCGCCAACTCCACCACCGGCAGCGCCACAACCGGCACCGCGATCCCCGCCACCGAGTCCGCCAGTTCCCCGTCCCCCTCCTCGCGCAGCAGCCCGTACTTCGTCTTGATCTCCCGCCGCAAGCCCACCGCGCCGTCAGCCCCCCTCAGGCTCTCACTCAGTTCCCGCAGCACCTTTACCGGCCGCTTCACGTCGCGCCACTCGATCCGGTCATAGACCGCCTGGGCCGTCGCCCAGTCGTTCGTGCCCGCCGCCGCCACAAAGTCCGCCACGGCCCCTTCCTGGCCCCCCCGCGCCATGCCGCACAGGACCAGCACGCCCGCCATATAAGCGCCCCGTTTCATTTCATTCCTTCATCTTCACCAGTTCCGACTTCACCCGCCCGAGAAAGCGCGCGTTCGCCTCGGTCGCCTTCGTCGCCCGGATCACATCCTCCAGAAACGTCCGGTACTCCGCCGCCGAGAGCAATGCCGGGTCAATCTCCTCGAACCAGCGCCAGATCGGGCTCTCCTCGTCCGGCGCCCCCATCGCCCGCACGTTCTCCACGATCGCCGTCGCCAGCAGCCTCGTCCCCTCCGTCCGCTTGCCTTGCATCGCCAGCGCGCCCGCGAGCGTCACCTGCAACTCCCGCCGCATGCCCGCGGAACACTCCGGGTAATCCTCCAGCCCCTGCTTGAACTCGCTCTCCGCCTGGGCGTATTTCCCGGCCCACATCGCCTTGGTCCCCAGCGACAGCCGCGCCCCCGCAAACTGCTCCGCTCCGGCCTCCGGGCAGTCTTCCAGCACCAGCTCGGGATGGCCCAGCCACCCGTAGGCGATTGACCGCAAGTAGTCCGACCCCTTCAAGGCCACCACCTTCTCGAAGACCGCGAACTGTTCGTTGCTGGCCGCGCAGCGCAAACCGGCGCCCAGGTAGAAGTACGCCTTGCAGAGGTTGGTATCGCCCCCGTCCGGATGCGCCGCAACCCAGGCGCGCAGCGCCGCCATGCCCTCCGCGCTTTGGTAGATGCCGCAGGCGCGGTCCAGTTCCGCCACCACGGGATCCACTGCCTTTCCCTCGTCCGCCAACCCGGCGCCAACCGCCAGCACCGCCCACACCGCCACCACCACCGCTCGCTTCATGTTCTTCCCTCTCTTTACGGCACCGTCCGTGCCCGTTCCCATCGCTCCGGCCGCACCGGATTCCAATGCTGCCTCGTTCCGGTGGCGTTCATCTCGAACGCCACCCCATCGCACCGCACCCACGACCACACCAGGTTCGTGTCCTGCTGACTCATCCAGTTCCTCCAGTCCGCCTCGCACGCGTGACTCGGACAGAAATAGACGCACTCGATCTCGGTGCTTGGCGACAGGATTTGTCCGCCAATCGCAGAGTGCGCCGTGACCGCAATCCACCTGCGCACGTCAACGGCATGGTCATCGCAGTAGTACGTAAACGGGTCGGCGTCATCGCACCCCGAGTCGTTCAATCCGCTGCTGATGTAGTAGTACACCAGCGTCTCGAAGTTGTTCGTGCTCGCCTTGATCTCGAAATCTGTCCACGTTCCCCCCAGTTCCAGCCGCAGCACCGGGAAGGTCTCCTCGTCCGCCTTCAGCTCGTCTTGTGTGCCCTCCCACGTGCTGGGGACGCCATCGAAGATCCAGCCGGCACGGCCGGGCAGGACCGCCGTCACCAGCAGCCAACCCGCCATCCACCACCGTGTCAGCTTCCCCGTCACGCCTTCTCTCCTGCCTACAGCCTTCAGCCGTTAGCCTACAGCCTCTTGCTCAGTCCCCCCTTCGCGTGATCTGCAGCACCCCCTCCGTCGCCGTGCTCCAGACCACCAGCACATCCCCAAGACCGTACGAATAGCTACCCTCCGGGACCCACACCACGGAGGTCACGTTCGTGAAGACGCGCCGGCCCAGCAGCACGCTCACGCCCTGGCTAACACGACTCACCTGCACCGTCCCGCTGGCCGGGCCGGCGTACTGCCACATTACTGCCACCGCCACCCACGAGCTGTTCGCCTGCGTGTTGGTGATCGCCACCGTTCCATCGCCCAGGTCGAAGGTATCCGTGAACCCCTCCGCGGCCCGCACCGTCCCGGCCAGCGCCGCCGCCACTATCGCCACCCACACCCTCTTCATGGCAACATCCCTGAACCCTGAATCCTGAAACCTGAATCCTCTCACACCAGCACCCGCTCCTCCCGCTCGATCCCCGTCTTGTACGCCGGAGTCCCGCCGCCTCCGCCATCCAGCGCCTCGTCGCTCAGATACAGTCGCCGCAGATACACCTGCGCGTTGTTGAAGGCCGTCTGTGCCGACATGTTCACAGACATGCCCATCTCCAGCATCAGGTGGTAGATCACGGTCGTCAGCGCATGTGGCACGCACCGCTCGAGCAGCTTGCCCTCGTCCTCGTCGATCTCGATATACGGATTCGCCGACAGCCCGCTCCGGAAGTCCGCCAGCACCTGCCCGGCGATCGCCTCCAGCCGCTCCGCTTTCTCAGGATGTGCGCCGATCCAGGCCGTATACGCCAGACTCACGTCCGACGGCATCGCCGCCAGCACGTACGTCTCCGTAAACTCGACCCACTCCGCCACATAACCCCCATGCGCCCTTCAGCCTTCAGTCTTCTACGCCGCGCTGATGTTCAGCCGCACGCACGCCGCGCTGTTCGACACCTTCACATCCTCCGACCAGTCGAACTTCGCCACCTCCACGCGCCCGTCATCGCGCATGTAGCTCCCCGGCACCATGAACTTGTTCATCAGCCGGAAGGTCTTCATGAAGCTCGGATCGCGCCGGCTCGGCGCATCCTTGCGCGCAAAGACCAGCACCGCCGTATCCAGCAGGAAGTTGATGCTCTCCGCCTTGCCCTCGGGCTGCGCGTCATAGATCATGTAGGAGGTCCGCACATCCGGCGTGCCGATGAACATCTGCGCCGCCGACTGTTCCGTCGGCACCGCCAGCCCCAGGTCGCCCCGCCCGCGCCCCGTCCCCACCACAAAGCGCCCGCGCACCTTGTCCTGGTTCTTGAAGATCTTCCAGGCCGTGGCCCCGAAGAGCACCCCCACGCCCATCAGCGAGCCGTACTTGGCCGCCTTGATCACCGCCAGGATGGCGTCATCCACGTCCGCAATCGGATCGGCGGCCGAGTTCCAGGTCTTCCCCGTCCCGGCGCCCACCGCCGCCAGCGCGGCGTCAATCACGCTCTTCTCGTGCGCCAGTGCCGACACCTCCGCCACCGCCACCGCGCCCTCCCGCAGCATATTCTCCAGGCCTTCGGCCTCGAGCTGCTCCAGGTTGTCCACCGGGAAGTCCAGCGCGTGCGGCTCGCAGTTGAAGGTTGCGTCGCTCACCTCAAAGCGCAGCTCCGCGGCCCGTCCACCTAGCGTCCGCAGCGTATCCGGGATGTGGAAGCGGTTCTTCTCGGTATAGACCTTGAATCGCCCCGTGCTGGTCGCCACCTCCACCGTCGGCGCGATGAAATCCGCCACCGGCATGATCGCACTCTGCGCCGCCCCCTGCGCAAACTCCCGCAGGGTAGGGGACGCACTGATATCACTCAATCTGCTCATCTCGTCACTCCTTCTCTCTCGCCTTCAGCCTTCAGTCTTTAGCCTTCAGCCTTCTCCACCGCTACGTCACCACGATGTTCCCCAGCATCGCCGGCCGCGCCAGCACCAACTGCCCGTCCACCCCGGCCTCCTCCGCGATCGCCAGCCCGCGGTACGTGCCTGCCACCGCCGGCAGCGCCCGTACCTTACCCTTGTCCGCGGCCGTGCCCGGATCCGCCAGCACCAGCACGTCGCCCGGATTGCACGTGCCCTTCAGCACCAGCCGAACGTTCCGCTCCGCCTGGACCGGCCGCACGCTCACCAGCTTGGCGTCGGTGTTCGCCTCGATCACCAGGTACAGCGCATAGTCCGCGATCGCCGTCGGCAGCAGCACCTCCGCCACCCCCGAATCGTGCGACAGCTTCACCAGCCGGTCCTCCATGCCGGTCAGGTCTTCCCCAGCCAGCACCCGAATATCGCCCACCCTCGTATTGCTCTGACTCATGACTCTCTCCTCTGCGCCCCCGCGCCCCTGCCCGATACAGACTGCCTTCTGCCCCTGCCTACTGCCCGCCGACTTCCCTCTCCGCGCGGCGGAATGCCACCGAGTACGGCACGTGCTCCGTCCTGCTGATCTCATGCGCGCGGTTCCGGATCTTCCCGGCCAATGCTGCGCGCACCCCGGCCACATCCGCTTCCCCCGCGGCCGTCCTTACGGCTGGCCGCGCTGCCCCGCGATTATGCAGAGGCTGCCGCCCGCCGACCCCCGCCCGCGTCGCCATCAGCTCCTTCAGCGCCTCCGTCGCGGCCTCCCGGTTCTCGATCAGTTGCCCCTTCCAGAACTCGCGGCTGGCATCGCTCACCACCTCCGCAAAGTCCTCCAGACTCCGGTTCACGATCTCGTCCTCCAACACGACGACATCGTGCAGGAGCAGCCCGTTCTCGGCCTCCAGCTCCGTCACCCGGTTCCGCAACTCCTCTTCCGTCGCGGTCTTCACGTCAAAACTCTTCTCATCGCTCATGGTTTCCCCCGTCCCTTGTACAATGCCTCTCTACTATAGGTATGCTTTCAACCCCCCGACCCCTATTCAGACACCACGACGTCCTAAAAACCCAATGAAAACGCTATTTTGATGCGCCGCACCCCTCGAAAAACCTTGCACTGTCGCAGGTCACGAAAGCCTCCGAACCACATGCGCCATTCGCAGATTGCCCGCCTTGCCGCTCATCTCGGAGGGCCTCCCAGGCCGCCGCGCCCAGACCGGCTCGCCCAGCCATCCGCGCACTCGATTCTCGACAATTCAAATCGGCTTGCGTCGAGATGCGTCAATTCCCTTGACCTCTCCCGCCGTGCAACTGTAGCCTCTCATCAAGTCAGGCACACCGCGTCGGCACCGTGCCTGAATCAGGTTACGCCGGTAGGCCCTTCGGGATGATGGGAGGCAATGTACCCAGGCAATGCAGT